>JAEEHO010000040.1 GCA_016280845.1 Paludibacteraceae bacterium
GCTTTGGTGAAGTCACCCGTGATAACGGTATCGAGCTGAATCGGAGTTACAATGAGCGAGTCTTTTTTCGGCTGACCGAGTCTGATATCCAACATGTAGTCATCTAGGCTATATGCACCGATAACAAGCGCATATGTGCCGGCAGGAACAGAGTCTGAGAACATTTCTCGATTAACAGAGAATAGCATATCCTTAATGCTGTCGTTCTCGTAATGGTAGCATGTGATATACGGAGGCATGCTTTTACCACCGGTGATGCTCGGGATGAATAAAATGGAGAGAAGGGTGGTGTCCGGGATGTTGATGGTGTATGCCAACGTAGCGATGTTTTCAACAAAGAATGCTTCGCTAATGAGTGAACCTTCCTTATGAAAATCCAACTCTATCGGCTGAAGGTGGTCGGCTATGATTTCCTTTTTGTCTTGAGAAGTCTGACCGTTCGGATAAACATATGCCTTCTTCCAATTACCAACTTCGCCACCTTTGCATATACCGCGCACGTAAACAAGATACACCGCAAACGCATTCTCGCTCTCAAAACTATATGCGGCCACTTTGCGGCGGAGTGCCAAACTGTCGAGCTGCTCATTTGTGATATCCTGGTTTTGGGTCACGACTATATCATATGTCTTGGCATTAGTTGCGGTCCAGTTGATTAGATATTGTGTACCTGTTTCGTCTATCGAGAAGGTTATATCCTCGATTCGCGGACGGCACATATCTGAACATGGATTGCCCTCAAACAGCACTTGACCGTTGGTGAATCCATAACTGTCCTCCATCGTTGCCTCTGCAATGATATTGTTACTTTCGTTGTAGATCTCGAAGCTGGCATTAGGAACAGGATAACTGCTACTTCCCATCCATGTGATGGTGACGTTACCACCGTTGGTGTAATAGTATTCCCAATCTTCGTCATCGTATTGCAGTGTGTATGATTTGGAATTACCATCCTCGGTGATTATCAATGTTGCGCCTAACCAACCGTTTTTATTATTGCTCCTCATGTGGATTTCGAGCTCGCAAGGAGAATCATTGTTGGCAATAAAGTTTTCGTATTCCCAATCGGAATAGCAACTATCTTCTGTTGCGCGGAGAAGCACATGGTATTTTGTTCCCGGAATGAGGTTCTCTGCCAGGTACTCATGACCTTTCACCGAATGAATACCCTTCCAATAACGGTCATCGCCGCGCGGTTCCTCTGTAGAAACACGAATCTCATAGTTTTCGAACAATCCGTCCCACGTAATCAAACTGGAAGTGGAATCTATGCGTTCAATCTTAGTGATGTCCGGTCGCTTCAGATACAAACCGGGTACTTGAATATAATAGGTGCTATCCTCTCCGAACATGTCCTCTTTGAGTGTGAGACCTGTTACAAAGACAGTATCATAGATATTACGGAAATAGTATCCTTTGTCTGCATGGGCGTATATCTCTATCTCATCATCGACATGAGCGAGATTATGACTGCCGGTAATAGTATCGCCGTTCTGCGTTACAATGAAGGTCATGTGTGCGTACGGAGCAATACTTACGTAGTAATCTTTTCTCTCGAACATCGGCTCCATTTTTATAAGCAGATTACCTTCCTTGTCAAACGAATAATCCGACAGAACGATGGTATGAACCATTACGGTATCCAGAGCGCCGCGTGAGAAGAACCAGTGCTTCGGGTCGGTTGATGTGTAGGTCAGCACAAGTGAGTCGCCTGTGTGTGCTTCGCCGCCTGTGAAGGCTGCGCTGTTCAGCGTTGCGCTAAGGGTGGCATGATCCAACTCCGGCAACGTAATCGTGTATGCCAAGCGTTCGCACATGTCCGGCAATGTCAATGCCAGTTGTTCATTGCTGTCTAATGACGATTCAGAAAGAACGATGGTGCGAACGACTTCTGCACTCTTGTTCTCTGTAAAGAGCCAATGCTCCGGGTCGGTCGAAGTAAATGTTATCACAAGTTCGTCGCCGAGCAATGCTTCGCCGCTGGTGAAAGCACTTCCGTTCAGCGTTGCGCTAATGGTAGCATGTTCCATGGTCGGCAGCGTAATTGTATAATAGCGGTTGAATGTAGGAGTAGGAGCGGTAAATATAGAATTCTCGTGTGTTATGTCCAAATAGAAAGTACGTCCATCATCTCCCCACCCATTGTCCCCGGTACGGTTGCAAATCCATTTGATCTCATCATTGCCGGTTCCTACATAACTGATGGTGTCGTAGAAAAGGTCGCCGCATCCACGGGTGAGGTCTCCCGTCATGTCATGCTTCACTTTTTCAACTCCGTTAACCGTGCAGGTGAGAATGAATTTGCCCCAGTTGGGGTAGTCGCGGTTCAAACCCCATACAAATGGAATCTTGGTCTCGCCAACGTGTGAAGTTGTAATAGTGGCTGTCTTCTCGCCGTATTTGTTATAGCCCGGCGTCTGAATCATCCAACCGGTTGTATAACTACAATACTCTTTTTCGCCGCCTACTGGGGTCCAACCTTGGGAAGTTAAATCTAATTCTACAACTGGCCCACCCGAAATCATCTCGTCTGTGAGCGTTAAACTGAGAGTGTCTTCGCCTACAATGAACCACGGACTGGTGGCGGAGTAGGTGATGGTGAGTGTCTCGCCTGCGCGGACGGTGTCACCATTACTAAGAGGTGTGTCATCCCGCGTGACGCTGATGCTACCATGTTCCACATTCGGAATGTGTAATACTCCGGACTTTTGTGCATGCAAAAAACCGGTGCAGAACATGACCGTTAATAAAGATAAAATCTTCTTCATAAAATTGTTTTTTTAATTAATATTTACGGACGAATGCCGTTTTTGAATTTGCTTCCTTCTTCTTTCTACGCAAACAACCGTGCAAAATTACTGCTTTTTTTTGAAACATACAAATAATATTTGATTTTTATTCCTAAATGCATAGTTATGTATTGTTTTTTTATCTAACCGCCCTCCCGCCTCTCTTTCTTCTTTCTTAATTCTTAATTCTTCATTCTTTAATTAATCCGCTGTCGATTACGATAGATACA
>JAEEHO010000041.1 GCA_016280845.1 Paludibacteraceae bacterium
AGCTGTTTTATAGCTTTCAACGAGCGAAGCGGGAACGTAAATGCTCCCATACATCCCAGCTGTTGTGCTGTACCCGGCGATTGGCGTACTTCTAAACGCATCTGAATTGTTCAGTGAAACCACCGAGGATGCGCCAAGCGTTAAAGAAACGAGCTTTCTGCACTCAGTAAACGCACCGCTTCCGATTGTCGTACACGCTGGCAAGTTTACCGCTGTAAGCCTGCTGCATCCGCTAAACGCATTGAATCCGATTTCTGTACAAACCGGGAAATTTACTGTAGCAAGCGCCCGACATAAATTAAACGCTGCGGTTCCGATTTGCGTACACGCCGGGAAGCTTACTGACACAAGACTGTCGCAAGAAGCAAACGCGCCGCTCCCGATTGTCGTACACGCCGGAAAATTTGCCTCTGTAAGAGAGCCGCACCTAGCAAACGCGTAAGGACCAATCGCACGATTGTTTTTGGATATTGTTCTAATGCTTCCGGCGATAATTTCGTAAAAAGTAGAAGTAAACACTAGGACCCCTCCACCTTCAGATTGCTGTGATTCTGCTGGAAAATAACGACCATTTGGCAGCTGTTTTATAGCTTTCAACGAGCGAAGCGGGAACGTAAATGCTCCCATACATCCCAGCTGTTGTGCTGTACCCGGCGATTGGCGTACTTCTAAACGCATCTGAATTGTTCAGTGAAACCACCGAGGATGCGCCAAGTGTCAAAGAAACGAGCCTTGTGCACCCAGCAAACGCACCCCTCCCAATTGTTCTACACGCCGGAAAACTTGCTTCTGTGAGCGATGTGCAGTTATTAAACGCGTTTACACCAATCGTTGTGCAAGCGGGGAAACTTACCGACGTAAGTCTAAGACACGCATAAAACGCTGCGTCCCCAATAATTTTGCACGCTGGGAAATTTGCCTCCGTGAGCAATGAGCATCTATTAAACGCTTCTGGCCGAATTGTCCCAACATCACCGAATACAGACCCGCTGATTGTTCTGCTGATAAGGGCCATTGTGTTACGGTCTATAACCTGTTGATAGGCGACCGTGTTAAATGTGAGTCCCATTACGTCACCTCAACACGAAGAATGTTTACGTTCAAAGCAACACTCGGAACTCCAAGGCAGTGGAATGTCATCTGTCCGTCAGTGGTCACATCATCCGCATAAATAGCGGCGTCTGCGTAGTCTATTGCGCTCCCAGCCATGGGCGTAACGATGTAGCCGTAACCGTTAGCAACGAAGTTAGCGTTGCTGACCGTTTGCGCGGTTCCAGACCACCCGGCAGTCGTCAGCGTTACGGTGAAAGCACTTGATGTATTGCTTTTCCCTGCCAGTGCCGTTTCCACGCCGCCGAAGCTGTTGATGTTCGTGCCATTCTTGATCCCAGAAATTGCACTTGCATTTGTAGAAATCTGTGCGATGTTTGTAGAAGTGGCGCCAGAATTAAGTGCTTCCACCTGTGCAGATGTCAGCGGGGATTCATTGACGCGGAATTGCGCCGTCCACCCGTTGTTTTGACCGCCAGTTTCGTACACATAGGAGTAGCGCCACGCTTCATCGTTATGCGTTTCGTCGTCTTCCACGTAAGCGTAGTCATTGTTTGTGACATAGTTTGCGGCTGTAGGGTCGCTCGTCTGCCAAGCAACTGCAACCAGTGCTGCATGAGTCGCGAAACTTCCACGGTAAAACGCTGTGTTCCTCGAAATTTGGTCATTCAACTGATTGACGTTGACCGCGTCACTGCCAGCAGTGCCGTCCAGAACGTTTGTGATTTTGTTCGCTCCCATATTGATTGCTCCGGACATTGTGCCGCCGCTTTTGGGGAGCTTGTTGGCATCCGCTGTGGTCAGAGCGCCGAGCGCTCCCTCCACATTTGTTTGCTGAACTCCATCAATTGTTAAAGGAGTTGCGAGAGTTTTGGTCTGCGCGTTTGGGTCTTTAACCGTTCTTGTTTCTCCGCCAGCGGTTATTTGTGTTACATTAGCCATTCATGTTCACCAGCCCTTCCGGAATAATAAGTGATTCACCGTCAAACGCCGCTTTAGCAACACCAGTGACTTTGCCAGTGGAAACGTAAGCCGTTTTCCCTTCCAGAATGTTTGCCGATGTCGCTGTCGCGTCGCTTGCGTATGTACCAGTAACGCCAAAAATTGTGACTCCGTTTCTGATGTTTTCTGGCAAAAGGTTTTGATCTCCAGCGACAATGACCGCTCCAGTCGTATATTTCCCAGCCCCAACAGCTTCCTGGTCAGAAACGCCCGGAGTAACGGTCTTACCAGCCTGCACCGGCAACTGTTCTTCTGCAGTTTTCTCTCCTGCTTCAACGACTCCAGCTTCTTGGCTTGTGCTCGCTGTAATAAGGCCGCTTTCGCTTACGTTTATAGTTGGCGTCGCGACCTCCGCTTCCGGTACGCGTACATGTACCGGCGACCATGCTGTCCCATCAGGCGCTGAATAGTCGCCGTTTGCTGTCAGAGTTTTCGGTTCTACGGTAACTTCTCCACCGCCTCCGCCTCCGTGTACGGCCCCGATGATGTAAGAAACGACGTTAAATGTCATGGGTTAATTTCCTCCTCATTTTCAGGCAAATTCATACCATGTCGAATCTTCTTCCGAAAACAGGTATACCTTTTTCGTGTCCATCTCAAGGCATTTGTACCCGTTTTTCATTCCTTCTGTCGGCTTTGTATCAGTTGACAGGCAATAGACCTCAATGTCGTTCATCCCTGTCTCCCAGTACTTTCCGTCGAAGCACTCTTTTGTCGATACCATTATCTTTCCACCTCCTTGAAGAGTTTGCATGACTTCGGTGTAAGTGATGCCTCGTAGCGTCCTGTTTTTCTGCAATCGAACTGCTCGACGCAGTATGTCCAGCGGATGTAATCTCGTTTTTGCAGCACCATGCAATGTACTTGCGGGTCGCCTTTTTTTCGGAACGCGTAGGGGCAGTTTTCATGTAATTTCTGCTCCATGTCAGATACCCTCCAGGCGAATTTCTGCGCTCACGCTTTTCCCTCCGTAAGACGCCGTTACCGTAAGCGGTGTACGAGAGTAGCCAAAGCAATATATCGTCACGCTCTTGCTGCCGAGCATTGCCTTGTACGACTCATTTGCCGCCCCTGTAAGCGACCACTCCAACGGCTCGCCTGTTTCTTCACCGCCAGAAAAGTAAGCCGCTGTAAGCGTAATATCGGCGTATGCGGCTATGCTGTCTGGCACTGCGGATGTCCACATCACTGCGTTTTGTGCTTCTGCTACTGTAACGGGAAATTCGGCGAATTTGTTTTTGTTCTGCTCCAGCGTTGCGGTGATGATTGCGTTTCCGTCCGCAATCCCAGTCACAGTCCCGTTCTCATCTACAGTCGCGATTGCTTCGTCACTCGACGACCATATGTACGATATTGGCTGTGCTTCTGTGCTTTCTGTGCTCTTTCCGTTTCGTATTGACCGTGCGGAAAGCTGCCGCGTCTGCCCCGCCGGAATTGTGCCGTCTCCGGTTATATCCACGTCCCACTCAAACGTAAGACCGCCCGCGACGTGGTTCTGCATATCGTCAATTTCAAGGTTGGGTTCCTCGTATCGAACGGTAAATTCAAGAAGTCTAACTGTATCGTAATCACCGGTAAACTCCGTGGAAAAATCGCTGAAGCCGGTCACACGCCACGCGCCTGTTCCAAGAATAAATCGCGTGTTTGTGTCGATTTGCTTAGTCGCCTCGTTGTACTGCATGACGCACTGGAAGTATCCCTTTGTAATGAGATTTGCTTCCTGCGCGTCCGAATCGTTTGCGTCCGCACGGTAGTTCGTCACGACGATTGGCTCGGAAACCACGTTGCCGTAGTAGTCCAGATAGTTCCAAACCGCGTTGCACCGCTCCACGATTGCCTCTCCGTCGCTTCCGCTCACGTTGAACGCGTTTGCGACGATCCATGTGCTTCCCATCGCGATAAGCTTGCTACCGGGGACAATGTACTCCACGTCGCGGTCTGCAAAGAGAATGGTCTTGAAGTTGTCCGCGCGCCGCAGGATAGCCGCGCTCGGCTTTACGTTGTCCGCCATGCGGATCATACGCGTCTGCCATGCGTAAGGATTCTCAGGGTCAAGCCCCTGAACCTTGGCTTCCACGAAGTCGCTGGAGTACCTTGCGTACTCGTGGGTAAATGTCCTTGTTTCAGGACTATAAAACTGCCGTTGCTTGCTTGCGTACTGACTCGGCGTGTTGTCTTGCCATGAAACAAGCCCGTTGCCGGTCAGCATCGCATTTTTCAACGATTTCTGAATAGACAACAGGCTCACTTCCTTTCTCAAACAAGATTTGCGTTCGGCATCGTATTCTTGAAAACGCGGTTGTACGCGCAAAGCTGCTCGTATGCACGCAGTTCGTCGTTGAATGCGATTCGGTTGTCGTGGAGGCGCTTCGTGACTTGCTGGATATAATTCGCCTCGTTCACGGTCATAAAGCTCTCATCGTGGATTTTTGGCTGTAGGTTGAGCCATGTCCGGCTGAATCTCTCGTCCCATACCACAGCGATTGCCAAAGCAAAGAGCCGCATCTGGTAATCGCTCAAATCTGGGAATGTGCCGTCGCTGTAGAAGTCGAAGTCGTATCCGATCCCAGCCGCGTCCTGCTTCGGCATCGTTACAATGCCCGTTTCCGCGTCATAGGAAGCGCCGCTGTACGGCACGAGCGCGACAGTTCCGTTGTCTTTCGGAATACGCTGCGTCACACTGCAAATTTCGTAGCCAAGCCTCCCAGTTTCGACTGGCGTTTCCTCCGCCGTTACGCTTTCCTCTGTGCTTGTCCACTCAAAGTCGTCGTAATCGGGAAGCGTCATGTCTTTCGTAAGGAAGGTAAGAAGTTCAGGCGGGCGGGACAGTAGTGGAAGCGCCTGTGAAATGATGGCGCTCATGCGCCGGTAAAACTGGGCGGGCGAAACCGCCATCTGCTCGGTGAGCCGCACGTCGTCGATCTGGACAAGCGCAGCCGCCACAATATCCGCCCAATTTGTCACCATTTCGTTCCCCTCCCTATGCGCCGCCTCTACTGTCGCGCCGCGCCGCGTCCCGGTCTAGCCGTCGGGCGTCCTGCGCGCCGCGTTATACGGTCGCAAACCCGCCCTTATCTTAGTGGTTCAAATCGGCAGCGTTCATTGCGTCAATGATGTCGGCAAAGTCGCCGTCCTTGCTGCCGAACTTCTTGCTCATGTCGTTCAGCGCGACCACGATCTCGCGCGTAACATACATGCTCTTTTCCTGATATGCCTCGTGGTAGCGCTTTGCTACCATTTCGCGGTGTCCCGCGCAGAGCTTCGGGTAGATATCGAGGATATCGTTTCCAAGCTCTACCATCTTGGCAAAGCCGCGCTTGTCCAGAATCTCTCCCTCGCGGTAGTTGACACCATAAGCCTCCCGCTCCTCGTCGGTCAGCCCGTCAACGGCAATGATCCACCGCTTTTCGAGGCAGTACCGAAACATGGAATCCATCACGCGGGAGAGGTCGCTCTTCGGAACGTAGAAGCTGCCGGTCTTTCCGACGATTCGTCCGTACATTCCGTTGGGGCCAATCTCGTACACGTTTTCGGGAGAAACCTCCGCCTGCCACAGGAAGTGGACTTTCTCGGTATCAGCCGTGATTTGTACGATTTGCGGCGCTTGCTGCGCCTTGAGCGCTGCCGTCGCCTCTGCCGTGGCTTTTGCCACCGCTTCCGCGATCATCGCCTTGACCTGTTCCTCCGTAAACGTGGGAGCGGCGGGCGATTCCGCCTTGACTTCCTCCGCTTCAACGGTGGCTACGGTTTCCTGCTTCTTGACTTCTTCTTTCTTCGCGGTCTCAACCGCACTCTTCTTCGGACGCGCCATGCTGTTTTTCCTCCTTTAAGTCATAGCGTTTTTACTTGTGCAAGCCCGCCGGAGTTGAACCGGCAATACCCGTAGGCTTCATGGTGGAGAGGGCGTATGCCCTCTCCGCTGTTATCACGCGACGGTGATGTGACCGATACGGCTGGCGAAGACCGCGGCGGAATCGAGCGCGACACTGAGGTTCAGGATCAGCTCGAAAGAGGCGGTACGATCCGGCTCAATCTCGATGGAGATGGGCGTGTCGCGGTTGTACGCGATGGTCAGCGGCTTCCTGCCGTTGCCAGCCATCATCCAGACATCGTTCGCGGACAGCACCGTGGAGACGGTGGTGTACTGCGTGCCAGGGATCACGGCATCCATCAGCGGAAGCAGACGGACAGCCATGTACTCGCCGAGGTACGCGCTGCGCGTGTAGTCCGCTCCGAGCAGGGTGGCAATCGCCGCATCCATGTTGACGTTGGTGCTGCCTGTCACGTTGGCGGGCAGAACCTTGGACAGCGCGACGATGGAGCCGGTCGCAAACAGGTTGGAGATATTGGTGTTGTTCACCGCAGCCAGCTTGTTCGCAAGAGCGACCCAGTTGGGCGTGGAGAACGTGTTGGTGAGACCCGCGGGAATGTAGGTGTTGCCCGTGGCGGCGGCGGTCAGGGTCTTGTTCCAAATCGCCATCGTCTTGGCATACATACCGGCGGCGATGTTGGCGAAGAAACGACCGAAGTCCATGTTGTTGCCGACGAGCTGCATCCACTTCATGCGAATCTCAGCGGTCTTGGGCTGGGGATTCAGCGTGATATCCTTGTTGTAGAAGCGGTTCGCAGGAACGCTGCGAGCGCTGCCCCACGCGGAATCCTGGAAGACGGGGATGTCATCCGATCCGACGCTGATGGAGTAGGTCTCGCCGAAGCCGACCTCAACGACATCCGCGAAGCGCTCAACCGCCTCGGAATACACGCTGGGGAGGATCGGGTAGACGATTTCCTGATAGATGCCCTGCAGGACCTTCAGGAAGATGCCGTTGTTGTAGAACTGCTGCGAAAGCGCCTTGAACTGCTCGAAGTTCTCCGGAGCAGCCTGACCAGTGACCTCGCAGGCTTTCTTGGCGGCATACAGCAGATGCTCCGCCTGGAACGTCTTGTTCAGCTGGTTATACGAGGTGTCGTTGAGCTTGCGCTCCACGCCGGTCTCGACGGAGCCAGACGCCTTGCGGAGAAGATCGGTTCCCTTGCGGCTGTGCTCGAAGAAGAGCAGACGACCCTCGGACACGATGTCGGCGCGAGCCTTGCTGTTGTCGGCGGTCTCAGCCGCCGCAACGCGGAAGCAGCTCTGATCGACGCTGTTGAGAGACAGTTTATTCATCGTTGTTTTCCTCCTTTCCTTGCATTACGCGACGGTGCTGACCTTGCAGGCGACGACATCGACGTAGCCAAAGCTCGCCATGTTGCCTTCCACAAAGTTGCCAGTGCCGCGCAGCTCAAAATAGATTGCGCCAGTGCTGGTGGGCGCGGAAGCCGCGGGGACCAGCAGACCGTCAGCGATCGTGAAGTAGGTGTTGCTTCCGATAGAGGTGCTGACATTGCCGATGCCGAAGCGGTAAACGCTCTCGCCATCGAAGTTGATGCGCGTGAAGTTGCAGAAACGACCCGCGGGAGCGCCGAGTCCAAGGGTCTCGGTTCCGACGAAGTAGTTCAGCCCATCGCGCTTGCCAGACAGAAGCTGCACATCGTAGGTGTCGCACGCGAAGATCACGTCGTCAGCTGTCGCGGTAGAAGCCGCGGCGTTCATGTACCAGGTGTTCTCGTTGTAGACACGCGTACCAGAAGGATTGTCAAATCCCTCGTTCGGGACAAGCCCGTTGCGGACGCAGAGGAGGCCCGCGGAGCAGTCAGCGTTCGTGCTGCTCGACTGATACAAACCGGCGACATGGCTCAGATTGTCGCGGCTGTTGTTGGTAATCCGCGCCTCAAACGCGGTGTTTGCGATAAAAGCCATGAGTTTGTCACTCTCCTTTCAAATGATTAGCCCGTGATACCCTTGCGGGCGAGCAGGGCTTCCACGCTGCCGTCGTCGCCCTCGCCGCTTGCCAGCTTCTCCCACACGAAGGTGTTCTTGTCGGCGGCGGCGCGCATCTCGGCGTGCTTCTTGTCCATCTCCATCACGGCGGTGGCGCAGAGGGAAAGAACCTTCTCTTCCACGGTCTTGTCGCCGATCCAGGCATGGTTCTCGTCCTCGCAGGCAGTAAACTTGCCCTCCTCGATCTCGGCGCAAAGCGCCTTGATCGCATCCTCGTTCACCTTGCCGTCCTCGCGGTTGGCATTGAAGCGGTCGAGGGTGTCTTTTGCCGTCTTCTTCGCGGCGGCGAGACGGCGCGCGTTCTCAGCGTTGACCATCTGCTCCACGGTGGCGTTGGCGGCGTTCAGGTTCTTCTCAGCCGTCTCCAGCTTCGCGGACATCTCGCGCACACTCGCGGTCATGGTCTCAACCATGTCGCACGCGTCCACCAGAACGTCCTCGCAGCCCTCGGAGCAGAAGTGTGCCTGCGCGTTGACCGCCTGAACCTTTTCGGGATACACAGCCTCGTCCAGCGAAGCCATGAGGTAGATCGCGGTTTCGCCGCTCTTACCCATGAGGCAAACGACAACGCCGTTTTCGCCCTGCTCCGCGGCAAGTACGGTGTACTCGCCGAACTTCGCCTGCAGCTCACGGAGCTGCTGCTTGCTCAGTCTCATGTGTTTCGTCATTCCTTTCTTTTCAGAATTGTTCTGCGGCTCGACTGTTTCGGCTTCGGTTTCCTCTTTGACAAGGCTTGCCACGCGCAGCTTCATCTCCTCGAATTCATCCTGCATTGCGGCAAGTGCGCGGATATTTGCGGTGGGAACTGCCGGAGCGACATCGTCGCCAAGAACTGTCAGCCCAATGCCGTTCCAGACTTCGTAGATTTCAACTCCATTTTCTACGAATCCTTCCTCCACCATGACCTCAACCGACACGCTCATGCTCCCTGTCAGCGTGAGATGCTGGATGAGTTCGTGGGCATATTCTGCCCAAATCTTGCCCTTAACACGAAGCCAAAGTTGATTTTCACGCTCGACGAGCGTTAAATCCGATTCATCGGCGGAAATCATTCCAACGATTCTTTCCGCCGTCGGCGCGGTGAAACTGCGGTAAGGTTCGCCCGTTTCGGGGTCTACCTTGTCCGTCGAGTTGTGTCCGTCGCCGACCTTATTGCCGAAATTGGTATATGCAACCAATACCGGCTGCCCTCTGAACGAGCGGTAGTTCTTTTCGAGATTCCTAAACTCCCACCGACCGCCCTGCACGGGACCTGTACGCAGGATGTCAGCTTCAAATGCAAACTCATACTTGTTGAGCTGTTGTAGCACTCGAAGTTCTCCTGTCATTTTCTCCGTCATATTCTCCCTCCTTGCAAAAGAAAAAGGGCAAATGCCTACTATTTGTAAGCATTTGCCCCACTTAACGCTTTCGCGTACCTCTTGGCACTTCCCGCACCATACCTCGTGCGAGGAATCACTGTTCAGTTTTGCTTCCCGCCTCGGATAAGTTTTGCCGTTGTTTTCTCCGCGGCGATTCGCACGCCGTCTTTTGTCCTGCGAATATGAATTTCATATCCGTCAAGCAGCGCGCGATTTATTTCCTGCAAATCTTTCTCTGTTACCATTATATCAACGCCTCAAAGCGAATTTCCGCCGTCGCTGTCCTGCTCCTGCCCTTCGCTTGTAACTCCGTCGCTGTTTGGTCTGCCTCCGTCTTCGTGACCGTTCGGAGGAAGCGTACCATTTTGGTTCTTCGCGTTGTACGAAGAAATCAGCGGGAGTCTCCTATTCATGAGTCCGCTATTGGCAACCGCATCGCTCCAGGATATGTCGTCGAGAATCGAGCGGTCGCGCATCGCATTGTACTCGATTGCCGCCGGAAGAATGCCTAGCGTCATTTCTTTTCGCAGACTCTCTTCGCGGTCGTCGTCCGTCGCAATGTCTCCAAACATCGAGAAATGCCACTCGTAATTGAGGTTTAGCTTCTCAATCACGACGTTCATCATCCGCTCAAAACAACGGTAAATTGTCTGCGGGAGTCTGCTCTCAATCAGCAGGCTCACATTTACCGCACCGGCGCGTGCGTCGGTTGAAGTCGGAATGATTGCGTTTAATCCCGCCTTGCTCATCGTATCCTGATAGCTTGTAGATACGATGTTGATGGCGTTCGGCGCTTCATCAAGCGACTCCATCTTCATGTTTTTGAAAGGAGCGACGTACAGCCCGATTCCGCTTGTCGAGTTTGTGGCAAGCATCTGATACCACAACGCTTCAAACATTCTGCGCCCCGCGTCGGAAATTTTGTACTGGTCGGACGTGTCATCGTGCTTTTCGTCCCATGTCTCGATTTCTCCATGTAAAATTGAGACAAGTGGATTCTGCAGCAGTTCCAGCTGGATTTGTTCCATCGCGGACAGCTGGATAAAGTCCAGAAAGAGTCCGGTAAACGGCGGGAGGACGTTGTCGTCGACATCGTCAATTTCCATCGGGAAGACTCGATCTGCGGGAAGCGTCACCCAGTAATACCATCTGCCGTTCTGGTAGTAGGCGTCGACCGCCTCGCTCTTGCGTACCACACTCATGTCGAGTCCGGTTCGGTTCGCGTACACGATTTTGCGTCCGCGTACCGTCGGCTGCGGCGCGAGAGAGCCGAGCCAGTCGTTAACGTACGGCTCGAAAAGGTCTCCGAACTGTCTCCAGTCCGTTCCCATCTGGCAAAAATACATCAGGTCGAATGCGACCGTGTACTTGCTCACATTGTTGTAACCGACGATTTTCACCCAGTCGGACGGAAGCCTCTGCAAAAACGCATGGTTGACGCGGTTGTGGCTCTTGTCAACGCTTACGCGCGGCGCAATAAAGACTTTTCCTTCCTGGAGCGCACGGCCTGCAAACTCGTGCGCTTTGTCACGAGGATTGACTGCGCGGCGCAGCTTCTCAAGGAGTTTCCACTCGCGCCAAAAGTTGTCTTTCTTTGCGTCTTCCTTATCCGTGAGGCTCGGTGCGACGTAAGAATGGTAGGTGAGTAGATTCTGATAGACCACCCGTGTGTGAAACATCGGGTATGCGGTGTACTCCAGCCCTTTTTCCACTGCACGGAGCGGTTTCTCGCTTGTGTCAGGGTGCTGTACGAAGTTTGCAACGTCGTCCTTGGAGTAGTCCGCCGGTCTTGTCGATACGCCCTTGATGCGTCTGTTCTGCACGTAAGGATTCGGTGTATACATCGATCCCATTCCAAGAGGCCCGCCGTTCGCCGCGTTGTACGCGGAGATCAGGCTGTTCATCGGAAGATTGCCATACTCTGCGGCAAGCGACCGGAACTTCTTGAAGATGTCGGAATAGGACGCGCCGGAAACCTCATTCAGTTGTTCCGCGAGATTCACAGCTTCCGCCATGCCTTATCCCTCCAACTTGTATTTTTCCGCTTTGAGCGCCGCCTCCAGACGCTCGATTCGCCTGTTCATATCGGCGGTGATTTCTCCCTCGTGCTTTTTTGCTTCCTCCGCGAGAATCACCATGTTACAGTCCAGAAGCCACTGCTCATCTTGTCTGGAGAGCCTGTGCGTTTCCGTCTGCGTGATTTCCACGGCATCTTTCGGCGGCTCCCCGTTCACGTAGACTAGGATGTAAAACGGCGTGATGCGGGAAAACCTCTGCTCTGCCGCCTCTGCCATTCCGTCCTTGTCCACGTTGAGAGCATACAGCCGGTAGTTTATTTTCAATTCATCGGTCAAAACCGTCGCCCTCCTTGTCGCGCCACGACCATACGCCCGTGCGCCGCCGCAGGCAGCACTCCTATGGCGTTCCCATCGCGGTACTTGGCGAGCATATCGTCCCAGTCGCTCTTATGCGGTTTCTTCGCCAGATTCGCCTTTTCCAGTTTCTGTGCAAGGCGCATCGCGTACTTGAGCGCCGACCAGCTGTCTCGCTGGATATGCGTCGAAATGCGCTTTTCGCGGATTCCCTGACCGCTCGGCTCTTCGCGAAGATTCTGGATTTGCGATACCAGTTCGTTCGTTTTTTTGTACGGCTGACTGATTTTATAGTTTAGCGAGTCGTCCTTGATTCGGTGGAAAGCCTTGTACGCTTCCACTCCCTCATTCATTGCGACCGTCAGAAGTTGCACATTACCGTGCTCAAACTGCATTTGCGCGTTGAGAATCATTTCGCTATCTGGATCGCGCACGCCGTTTCCGCCTGCCCGAACCGGATAGATGACGGGGATTGCGCCCTCAAGCTCAAGCTCTGTCTTTTCAAGATGCTTGTAGCAGCAAAGCGGTCTTGCACCTCCAACAGGCTCCGCCATAAGTGCTGAAAGCACGCCATCTCCGTACTGCCACGCATCAATCGCAATGTAGGTCTGGCTTCCCTCGTAGGTGTACCTGTCCCAAATTCTTCGCAGCCGCTGCGCCTGCGCAATCGGCGTCGGGGTTTCGGCTGGCGTCCAGTCCTCAATCCAAACGCATTGCTTGAGGTACTTGTCGCGGTGGTAGTAATCGTTTTGCTTGGTGCATTTGAGTACCGCCACGGCGCATTTTGCGTTTCCCTTGTTATCGCGGTACGAAACGTCGTACCCTACAATGTAGATAACATCCTGCGGCTTTGTCTTGCAGTCGCGGTCTTTGCAGCAGTGATGCTCTTCCATCATTGCGAGCTGACGTGCCTCGTTGATCGTCTCGTCTCGAATAAGCGGGTTTTTGTCGCTTCCTGACGAAATGCTCTCCATTTCGCGTAGCCACTGCGCGCCGGTCAGCTCGTTCTTGATGTTCTCAGCCCATGCAACCGGTCTCATCTGCTCTAGGAGCATTACCGAGTAAGGTACGTCAATGATATAGGCGGATTCTCCGCGCGCCATCATCCAGCGATGTGAGCGGCGGCGCAGATATGCGTACTGCTGTCTGCGTCCCGCGCTCGTGATGCTCTGCTGCTTGAAGTAGATATAGGCTGGGCTTCTGTGTCCCTTGACCTTGTACTCACCGCGCACCGTCGGGATAATGACGTTTTTGAACTCATCCTCGTCAAACGGCGGCTTTTCTTCCTGCGCGGTTTCCTCCGCGCTTGCGCGGTAAACCGTCGCGCCGCGCTTGTTGTCGATACTCAGCCTCGTTTTGTAAGGCGTGGAAACGACGAATCTGTCCATACCGTCTGACTCGACTGTGTAAAGATCGGTCAATCCCGGATAGTTGTTTTCCAGATACTTATGCGTGTCGCTTGCGATTTTTGCGGTCTGCTTGAGGCTTGGCCCCGTCACCGCTGTCGTTTCTCCCGGCCACATCAGCCCGTCCACGTATCCGCCTGCCTGCCTGCAATATGATTTCGTCGCGCCGCGGCAAGCCGTGATGTCCGTGTACTGGTAATTTGCGTTGATGCGGAGGAATATCCGCTGGATGAAAGATAGGTCGTAATCCGCGTCGTCGCTCTGGAATAAGTCAAGCATGAAGTCTGGGAACCACCGGCAAGCGGCAACCAGATAAATCCAGCCCTCTCCGAGATTTTCATACTCTGCGTCAGCAAACTGGCGTTTTTTTACCCATCCGGTCTGTACTCCTGTAAATACATAGACCCGATCCTTGCCGCCAGCCATCAGTCATCACCGCCGTCCTCTTCGTCAGTCGGTGCAAACTGACCGCGAACGAGATGCAAATAGTTGTAGACTTCCGTTTCCTGCTCGTTTGGCTCGTCCGCAAACTCGTTTTCAAATCCGGAAAGCCTAAGCTCTTCAGGAAGCTCTGTAGGCTCCGGCATATCGTCGTTTTTCTGCATCGTTCGCAGAATCCCAAGAAGCGCGTGCTCCTCCGCGTCAACCGTCTGCGGATGCTTGCGCTGCTGACACCACTGATAGAAAGCTGCAAGGAAATCGTCCTTGGTCATTTCCATCGGCAGTCCGAATTTCTTGCGAAGCGCATCAACGATTCCGTCAGGACGCTGCTGTGCCGACGGAAGAATGTCCGCCTTTCGCATATTCGCGTCCGCGAGGTTCTTGCGAATCATCTCGTCGAAGTTCTTTGCTGCCGCAACGTCGTCCTTGTTCTGAGATCGTATGAGCTTGTCGCGCTGTAGAGCCATTCTCGCGCACGTACGCGCCGTATCTTCCTGCTGGCGGTCAATGATACCAACATCGGAAAGCTGCGCCGTCATGACCCCGTAAAGCTCGTCCAGGCGCTTGTAGTCGTTCTCGGAATATCCCTCTCCCCAGACGGTCTCCCAGCGGACAGACTTTTCCATCCCGGCAAGAGCAGCCACGTTATAATCCGTTTCGCCGTCCGTAAATGAGCCTTTTGCCGTGTACTCATCCCACGAATCAATCTCGCACGGCTCATATGCCACATTCTGCGCGGCGCATACGATGTAAAGCGCCAGCGGCTTCGGTAAAGTAAGACAAAGGCGCTCAAAGGTTTGACTCGGTTTTTCAACTCTGCCGCCCATGTGCGCCTCCTTCTTCTCACATATTATGCGATTATATTGTCCTAATATGAGTAAAACCACACATTTTGCGGTTTGTCAATAGACTTTCCGCAATATGTGTGGTTATCACACGAATTTTTGTGGTGGACTACTCTTCTTCTCCAAGGAATATTGCTCTCGCCTTTCGATAAGCGTTGAACTTTTCCAGGCAGGCGCTACATCTTGTCTTTCCCGGTCTGTCGTTCTGTTTACCGCACATTGGGCATTTCCCCTGCGCTATCAAGTCCTCCATCCTCTTTTTTCGATAATCGCTCCGGTCGCGGTCATCCACGCGCTTTGCTTTTCCTGTTTTCTCGTCAATGACGTGATATTTTTTGGCAGTCGCTTGACCCTTTACCCATCCAATGCTTTGCGGAAGACTTTTGATGTTACCGACCGCAATCTGTTCCAGACGCTCCTCGCATCGTTTAAGCTGTGCCTCGTTCTCAGCGTTAGTTTTATAGAATTTGCATCTCTTGCGCGAGCAGTATAGCGCGTCCAAAGCGCGGCAATCTCTTGATTTCGGGTCGTAGTTGCAGCAATCTGTCTTAACGCTCATTCGCTTTCTGCCTCCAGCTCAGAAATAATTTTTTGATATGCCCGATTCACCTCATCGCGAAGCATCACCTTTGCAAGGCATCGCTCTCGATTTTCCCGATAATACGCTCTTTTGTATTCCGCCTCGTACTCGGCGTTTTCTCGCTGGTATCTCTCGTTTTTTTCTATGATTCTTTCCCTGTTTTTTGCATAATACTTTGCATACGCGTCATGCTTTGCGCTTTTGTTCTCCCAGTAATATCGTCGGTTGTATTCGCGATTGTACCGTTTTCTTGCCGCAGTCTTTTTATCCATCCGGCTCTCCACCGCTATGTCGTCAATTTCACGCGACGCTGCAATCTCGGCTCTCGTAATGCAAAAGTATTTTTCTATTTCTGCGTCAGCAAAAGCAAGAGCGTCCAATTCCTCTCTTGTCCATTGTACCACCGAATTACCTCTTTCCGCAAAGATGTTCATTGCATATAGTAGCCACTTTTGCTTCTCTTTCTTATGTGCCGCCAAAACCAACTACCGGTACAAATACTCCCACCAATCGCCTTTCTCTCCTGTTTCTTCGTCGCCGAAATGCTTCTTTGTTATTGCAACGCAGAAAGGTTCGATTTCCGAAGACCATCTTACGGTTCCCATTCCGTTTATGCTTTCGTGCAGAAGGGGGAACGATCCTACACCGTCGAAAAGACTCCCTAGCGTCGGTGCTTGCACATACTCCGCGGAAATCCTTTTCAGGAGCCATCTCCACCAAGGTAACGCAATACCGTTGCCGATTGCCTTATAGCGCGGTGAGTCTGAGGTCTTGTGCTTTTTCCCCTGAGAGTCAGTCCATTCCCCAAGATTTGTCCAGTCATCAGGCAGCTGTTGCAGGCGCTCGCATTCCTTTGGCGTCAGACGCCTCACGACCGGACGCGTATGCCCGCACATTGAATCATGATTGGATGTTTCCTGCGCAGCTACAAGGTCTGTCGCGTCTTTATAGTCCCTGCACTTCAGAGCGGATGCCGACTCACTTTCTTTGTACTCTCCGATTGCCTGCATGGCAAAAGTCTTTTCATCTTGCTCTGCCCCATCGACAGCTTTGTTTTCCGTTATCATCGGCACATATCCTCATCCCATTCCCATCGCCGCAGGAAGAGCCGTGCTCACGCCGTCTGTTTGGACTGTTGCATGATTCTGGTTGCTTTCCAGCAAGATTGGCTCCTCTTCGTTCTTTTTTTCGTCCATTATTATCGGCATGTTATTTCCACCCGTTCCGAATCGTGCAATGATTGCCATGCACACGTCGGACTTCTCCCACAGATCATTTCTCGCCTTGTTGTATAGTTCTTTCATAAGTCAGTACAATTGCCGTATAGTCCGTAATACGGTCCTGATGGTCGCCCGTGAGGGTGGGGCATACTGCCCCGTCCCCGTTCCCGCGAGCATCATAAATCAAATCAGTTGAATCGTCTCCATGTTCAGTCACAAACACTACTGGGGTCTGATTCGTTCCGCTTTGCGCAGATGTCAAAGACGGCGACATCTCTTCCTGATATCCGATTCCTCTTGCGTTTGCTCCATTGCCCTGCTTAAAGCCAGCGCTTTGCAAATGGCAAACACCAGACTTCGGCTTTGACTGGTTTGTCGGACTTGTGATAACCTCGCCGTTGTATGCGGTAGGCTCCACGATAGCAATCCCGCCTTGATTGCAGGCCGGAGACCCGCCGTTGAGGTCGAGCGTCCGCGATGTGTCGGCTTCGTAGATGCCGCTGTGCGGATTGTCTGACAGCATTGCGTTGCTTGCGTAAGGCGAAATCCCATAAGCGACCGCGTGTTGCTCCGTGGTATTGAGCGTATACATCTGGTCGCTCTCTCGCCATCCGTCACCGCGGTGCGACTCACGATAGCCGTTTCCTTCAAGGCATACAGTCGAGGACTGACTGGTTTGTGAGCGTTGACAAGGCGCCTGTTCGCTCATGCTGGATGAGGATTCCCTTGCCCCCTCCTGGCTTTCCTGCTCGTTCTTGGAAACTGATTGCGCCCTCAGTGCTTTCTCCAGTGCATCCGGCAGCTTCTTCCCGCGCCGAATTGCGCGAGTCAAAATCCCCGTGCAGGCTTTCTGAGAGAGCTTGTACCGATTCATATCCGGATTCTTTTCCAAAATATGACTCAGTTTGCTCTGCACCGGTCTGCGCGGTCTCTCCCCTATACTGAGGGTCAAATAGTATCCGACCGGCTGTCCATCCGGCGTAGTCGCATAATACCGTAGCTCGTCTCCTACGCTGTGCCACGCCCCAGAACTGAGCGTCGTGTAGCCGGTAGGCAATGCTCCACATGCCGTTTCGTCCGATACCCATGTATCCTCCGAATTTGTCCCACTTCCCTTTTTGAGGAAGAGGAACTGCGGGAGCGTCTGGGTCTGCGACGCGGATGAGCGCCGTGAGGACCGCCTGCCAGTCCTCGCCCCTGTTGCTTGACAGGGCTCCAGGAACGTTTTCGTAGATTGCATATCTGGGGCGAATAAGCTCACCTGTTCGTCCTCGTAAAACATCTGCTTCCCTCATCTCCTCGATAATTCTGACAGCATCGAAGAATAGGCCGGATCGGGTTGTCTCATCGTCTCCGTTCGCCTCGTTCTTCATGCCTGCGCGCTTGCCCGCAACACTAAGGTCTTGACCCTAGCAGGGTGCACCAAACGTAACGATATCAACCGGCTCAATCTCAGCGCCGTTGATTTTCTGCACGTCTCCGTAATGCAACACCCTAAAACACCCCCCTTTTTCTTTCAGCTATCTTCATTTCTGCTTTACTTTCACTTCCGCGTAATACAGGCCAAGCTGTAACGCCTCCTGATGGTCGTCCACAAATACGTCGATTGAGTTTCCGTAAACTCCGGTATCCTCCGCCACGTATATGTGACCGTTCAATTTCACTTCACTTCCGAGTGGAATAACAGATGGGTCTACCGCAATCGTTTTCCCAGCCGTCGGCACTGTCCCCGTGGCGGTCAATCCGTTTGCCCATTTCCCGCAGCATTTCGCGCAATTGCAATAGTGAGTAATGCGGAATTCTCCAAGATACTTCCATCCAGTTTCATAGACGATTTCGTCCAGCGCAAACGAGGTCTCCTCAAAAGCACGCGTCAGTTCTTCATTTTCCGCCTTGAGGTCTTCGATATCGACTGCCGCGTCCTGGTATCTCTTCTCCCATTGCCGCGCAGATTCCAGCGCCTTGTCCCGTTCAGAACTGATTGCTTCGATTGTCGCACGCGCAAGATTCAACTCTTCGTTCAGCCTTGACTCCCTGCTCATCGCGGTGAGGTACGCAGACCCCACCGTGATAAAATACGCAGCTAGTGCAACGATCCACCAACGAGTACCGCTTTTGTTTTCATTGTTTTCCATCTGGTGTCACCCTATTACTCCTTTTTGAGGCGAACCGGAAGCACCATGTAGGTAAATTTCCCGTCGCCGCTCACTCCGGTGATGACCGCGGGGCCAACCGCGCTTTTGAATGCCATTCTGACAACAGGTTCAGACGCGTATCTCAAAGCTTCGTAGAGGTATCGACCGTTAAACCCGATTTCAAGGTCTTTCCCGTCGCCATCAACTTTGCACTTGTCCTGCGCCGCTCCGGTCGCCGTCTTAGCGCTCATGACGATTTCGTTGCTCCCGATAACGCATCTTACCGGAGACTTTTGCTTTTCGCTGATGACGACGCTCACGCGGTCAAGGCTTTCCATCATCGTCTTTGCGTTTACCGTCAGAATCGTCGGGTTGTTTTGCGGGATCGCGGACTTGTAATCAATGAAGTCCCCATCAAGCCTGCGGCTGATAAGCTCCGTCGAACCCACCAAAAACATTATATGCCGCTCTCCAACCGAAATATTTGCATCGGAATCGGCATCTGCAACGCAAAGCCTTTCAACTTCGTTAAGAGCAGCTCTGGGAACGACAAACTTCATGTCTTTTGCATCGACGCTCTCTGTGCGCATTGCGAGGCGAAAACCGTCGCAAGCGACCACGTTCAGCGTTCCGTCGGAAAGGTCAAAAAGTGCTCCTGTGTGGACAGGTCTTGACTCGTTGTTAGACACTGCATACACGGTTCTCCCGATCATGCTTTTGAGCACGCCCTCTTTGATGGAAAACGGCGCAGCGTCGCCAACGTCGGGAAGTTCCGGATAATCGCTTGCCGAAAATGCTGACACGCTGTAGTTTGCGCTCCCGCATTTAAGTTTTACCGCAAGGTCGTCTCCGCAGTTGAGCGTTACCGTGTCGTCCGGAAGCTTCCTAATCATTTCTGACAGAAGCTTCGCGTTGATAACGATTCTGCCGTTGTCGTCCACCTCCGCCTCAACTCGCGTGCGGATCGCGGTCTGTGTGTTATATGCGGTCACAGTAAGCGTATCATCTTCCGCTTCCATCATGATTCCCTCTAGCGCCGGAATCGTTGTCCTCGACGGCACAGCACGTACGACTGTGTTGATTGCCTCTTCCAAAAGCGACTTTTCGAGATGAATTTTCATTTTTTTCTCCTTGTCATTTCTGATTTATCAGTCTTCGTCCTCATAGACACTTCCGCGTTTCTTACGCTTCGGCCTGTCTGACTCCTCATAACGCTCTTCGGTTTCCGTGAATCTCATGTGACTTCCATCGAAGTACATGACAACGTCTCCAAGGCGGCCGCGGCGGTTTTTTGCTACCGTTACGCCAACTTTCGACTCCTCGCGGTCAATATTCCAGAGGAAGATTACCTTGTTTGCGTTCTGCTCCAGTTCTCCGCTGTCGCGAAGTTCGCGAAGCGTCGGCTTGATGTCGTCCCCGACGCCGCGGTTGAGCTGTGCAAGCATCACGATTGGAACGTGTAGTTCCTTTGCAAGGTTCTTGAGGTCTCGGCTAACCGCACCCAGTTCGAGGTTTCTGCTGTCGTACTTCCTGTCCGACTGCATCAACCCGCCATAGTCGATGACAATCATGCCAAGGTTCTTCTCTGTTAGTGCCTGTGCTCTAACCTTGCTCGGTTTCACGTTTGCGCTGTCGTCAATCTGGATTGGAAGCTTTGCCACATCCAGCATAGCGCGGGCTGCTTCCTCTCCCTGATCGTCATTTAGGTTTCGGTCAATGAGGTTGTCCATCGTTACGGTTTCCGTATGCCTAGCAAGCGCACGCTCCGCAATCTCGGCGTCTTCCATCTCAAGGCTGTAGAGCTGTACGGTCTTACCCGTTCTGCGCGCCGCGTTTTCGGCAATAGAAATCGCAAACGCGCTCTTTCCGACCGCCGGTCTTGCTCCTATCAGGACGAGTTCGCCGCCCCAAAGACCCTTGAGATAACTGTCAAGTTTCCCATATCCAGTATCGGATCGGCTTGTCGGTTTCTCAAAAAGACCGTCAAACATCTGCTGCAGGACTCCGGATATCGGCTTCATCCGGCCTCCCGGTCTTCCCTGAATCTGCTCCGCGCAGATTGCAGCGATGGTTTCCGTCAGCTTCGCGCCTTTTTGTTCCAGAAGCGCTGCTCCCACCTTTTCGCGCAGTCGTCGTTCCTCGGCTTCCGTTCTGATGCGCTTCGCAAACTCTTCGACGTTTGCCGTTGTCGGGCATATCTCAATGCACTCTGCAATGAATTCGCGAGGGTTTTCAATTTTCCCAGCCAGGATGTCCGCCGCCATATACCCGTCGAAAAGCTTCCCTCTGCTGTCCGCCTCCATCGCCGCGTCGAAAACCATTGCGCACGGAGCGGAACGAAAATCATCGGATGTCAGATACTTTGCCGCAACGCGTACGGTTTTCTGATCCTGACATATCGCGCCGACGATATTGATTTCCATGTCAAGCGTATCAATCATTCCCGTCTCTCGCCTCCTGAGCCATAAGAGTTTCAAACTGCTTGCGGAACTTCGCGCCAGAAAGAATGTTTGCCTGCCAGAAAGTGCTTCTCTGAGAAAACTGGAGAATGTCCGATATCAAATCCCAGTCATACCCGTCGATGCGGTGTACTTTGTCAATATCTTCCGCCCAGCGCTGCAGGTCGTCCTCCGTGTACTCCTTGCGGTCTGGCATTCGCTTTCGTATCTGCTTGGAAAGCCACTTTGCCGCCTTGTACGCGTTGTGTTCGTGAGAAATCGGCTCTTTCTTTTTGCTCTTTTTCTCATCCGGTCGCGCGTCCGAAATTCGTTTCGGACAATCTTCTTCGTTAGAAGAAGATATATTATTACTCTTACCTATCTCTAACCTAACCTGAGTACGCGTATTGTCTACATCATGTATACATTCTGTTTCCACGTTGTATACGCCGTCATTTTCTTCCGATTTTTCAGGGAGTTCAGGCGTTTTTGTAACTTCTGTAGGCAATACTGGATGGTCGGTGTAAGCGCCGTCAGGTTTCATAAAGAGTGTCGCCTTTTCTTCCTTGTAAAGCGTCTCGTGGTATCTGTCCTTCTGGATGTAGTTGTGTATGCGCCAGTGCTTCACGACCACGATCCCGCTGTCAAATGCAAGGATGAAGCGCTTTGCAAGCAGCAGCTTCATGTCATCGTCAGAAGCGCCAATCATCCGTTGAATCTTCCTAGGCCCGCTGATAAAGCCGTCATCGTCCGCCCTCATGCACAGGTGAAAGTAAAGATTTTGCGTCGTCGCTGGCATCCCGATAAAGGCGTCGCTGTCAATAATCTGCACGTTAAACATCCTTCGCTGCGCCATTTCATATGCCCCCGTCCTGCTTGATTTCACAGGTGCTAGGCAGATAATTCATATCTCCGCCGCAAATGTCATAAAGAATGCACTCGTCCGCGCATCTGCTTTCCCCTCTGTCGTTTTCAGACAGAGCGCAGAAAGCGCACATCTGCACCATGCGAGTGTATTCCTCTTTTGTGCAAAGAATCTTCATAATTCCTCCTCTCAGCCGCTTTCCCAAATGTCTGGAGCAGCATTACGCTCACTGTTGAGTATCTTTTGGATTCCCTGGCTTCCATAAAGCTCCAGTACGAAACCGATAGCCGCCATCGGGATAACGACATCTACGTCAATCTGATAATCCTTTCCAAGCGTGCTGTCTTTGCGCCTGTACTCTTTTGAGCGTAGTCTTCCAAAGCAAATCACGATGTCCTCGCGCTCAACGCTTGCCATCACGTTTGCGATGTTTTCCTTGCCCCACACGTTGCACCGCATAAACTTTCCGCGCTTCATCTTTTCAGGCTTCCCGCGTGCGTCGCGCTTCCCGTAGTTTGGATTCGGTTCTTCGTCGTATTTCACAAGAAATTTTACCGTGCGCTTCTTCCGCGTTGTATCCTTCGCATCATACAGGACACGGCCCCAGACAAATGCGTATTGATGAATGATATTGGGGTCCTCTCCCGCACGCGGCGGGAGAGGCTTCCCACAAAAGAAACCACCTACGGTTGACATTGCTCACCTCGCTAAAATGGCGTCATACACTCTTCCACCTTTTGACTTGATTATGTGCTTTCGCGTAATTGCTTCGTAAATATAGCCACTGTTACGACCAAGCCATCTTGAAGCATCGCCCATAGAGTGAAAACGAGTTTCTTCCCCTGTTTCTTTGCATTTCAGCAAGACAGGTATCCTTTGGCTTACATTTGCAAGCCCATTCTCTCTTGCGTGCTTGTTATTCTCTTCTATCGTGACCCATTCAAGATTCATAGCACGGTTGTCTAATGGGTTGCCGTTTTTGTGATTAACTGTAAGCCCGTCGCAATAGCCATCGCACCAAGCGCTGGCGACAATGCGAGAAACTAAAAATGTTTTGCATTTGCCGTTCTTCCAAAGACATATTCTCGCATCTTTTCTCCCGTACTTGTTTGCGTGGACTTTCTGCTTTAATACTCTGCTTTTCCATCGTCTTATGCCGCTCCGTTTTGAAAAAGTCTCTTTCCCGTCTACGGATCGAATATTCCCCATATTTGATGCTTCGTAAATGCCGTCGTAATCTGGTATTGATTTCCACTCTTCAATCAAAACGGTAGTTCACCTCCAGTATCCTCTTCATCAGCGAATCCGTCGGATGCGGTCGCATTCCCATCGACCCCGCCGGTATGGGGGTCCTGTTCCAACGCTGCCGGAGCGGACTGCTGGACGGAGATATGGTCAGCTACGATTTGCTCACGCTGTTTCCCGTCCTTCCCAGTATACGAATCGTAGATTCCGTCGACGGCAACCTCGTCATGCCGTTCAAGGCAGGCCGCGAGTTCTCCTACAGCCTTGTCGCCCCACGCCTTGCAGTCCATATACTTGTCCTTCGCGTAACAGACCGTGAAGAGCACGACTTTCCCGCTTTCAGGGATAAATGGGTCTTTCGTCAGATAGCCGCAGACGCGGATGCTGATAGTCCCGTCTTTCTCCTTGCTCTGGAAAATACTCATTCGTCGTCACCAAAGAATCCGGCGGAAAAATCAGCCTCAGATTCCCCCTCCTGCGCCGCCTGTGCTTCCGTGTCATCCGACTTGCGACCGCGCGCCCTCTTCACAGGCTTATCATTCTGAGGCGCTGCGGGCGCGTTATCGGTCTCCTGCGCCGCGTCCGTAATGTCGGTAGCGGTCGATTCGATGACCTCGCCAGTATCGTCGTCGACATTGAGATTGAGGTCAGGGATGATGCCGTCCTCGGACGCGCTGTCGTAGGCAAGCGCATCCTTGAGCGCCGCGCTATTGGCGAGACGGACGTATCCGGAATTGAGCAGGCGGCGGATGACGGTCTTCTTCGCCATGATCTCAAAGCTTCCGTACCACGGCGAAGATGCCTTGACCTTGTCCGCTTCCTGCGGCGTGTATTCGCCACGTTCGAGCTTCATGTACTTCTCATAGTCAAAGCTCTTGCTGTAGCGGCGAGCGTGGTCAATAATATCCGTGACGCTCATGTACTCGTAGCGAAAACGACCGGAGACGGTCTCGCAGTAGGCGTAGTATCCGATAATCGGATGCCCCTCCGCCTCCTCGTCGGTTTCATACTTCGAGAAGTCAAACTTCATGCGCTTCGTGCGGCTGTCGCGACCAACGTACTCGCCTTCGCGAACTTCGATGCAGTCCATGTCAGCCACATCGCCGGTAGCAAGCGCCAGTGCGATGAGTCCCTTGTACGAAACGACGTACGCGCAAGTGTCGGCAAACGGGACAAGGTGATACTCGCGCCCGATGGTAAGCCCCTGACCCTCGCCGCGAAGCGCGGCCGCCACGACGGAAGCGGGGTTGCACTTTTGGAGCTGCTGATTTGCCGCCACGGACGAGATCAGCGCTCCGGTAAACCTCGCCGCGCTTGCGGCATCTGGGACGGACTTCTTGATGAGATTCTGCAGTGCCGCTCCGGTAATAGCCTGAGAGAACGTCTGCTTTTGAGTGGTATTCTTAACCAAAGAATTCTGAGCTTTCAATGTTTTATCCTCCTTCATCAATCTGCTTCGATTTTACTAGGTGTGGAAATCTCTTTTTCCACGGTTTCATACTCGTGACCGTAACCGTCTACAGTCTCAAAAAGTGCAAGCTGCTCGTCAAGTACGAACTTCTTGCTCGGTCTGCCAGCGCCTGCAGGCGTACCACCGTCAATGCAGTTGTAACACTCCGGTGCTTTGCAATTCATGCATTTGGAAAGTTCCGCGCTTGTCACAACCGGAAGCCCAGCCCGCCGCCACTCCTCTGCAACGGCATCAAGGCTGTTCCACGGAAGCGTCGCGCCGCTTGCCATTTGCTCCAATGTCATTGCCTACACCTCCGTGATGGTAATGTGATGAATCCACAACACGAGCTTACGTTTGATGATGTAATCCTTTGTGCGGATTCCCTTTGTGTCTTCGACAACTGTCTTCCCGTTGCGTTCATAAACGAAGTCTGCAATGTAGCTGCATGGTTTCTCCGTTTTACCGTCCGACCTCTTCTGCTTTGGGATCAATTCAAATGGGACTTGAACCCGCAGATTGGATATCTCTCCGGCGCGCTCTAGAAGGCAGAGACTCTGGTAACGGTCGAACTCTTTCACACTGTCAAAAGTGTGCGGCGTTCCGTCAGCAAGGCATCCCTGTACTTTTTTCGCCTTGTACTTTGACGGCTTCATTTCTGACTCAATGGTTTTCTTTCGTTGAGAATCTTCTGCGGCAAACTTGGCAAGTACTTGCGCCCGCGCTTTGGGGGACAAGTCGGACAGAGAGATGCCCATTTCACGGTCTCCCGTACTTTATGCCGTTTGCGCGCAAAAAGCCTTTCAGACTCATAAGCTGACGCTCGGTAGCCCAGACCTTGAAAACGACTTCTTGAGCCTCTTCCTGTTCGGACTGCGCCGATGGCACATAGACCGTTTCGCTGCGCTCTGCGTCCTTCCTGTTTTGCTCCTGCCCTTCTTCAATTTGAGCAAGCCGCTTCTGTTCAAGCTCTGCCTTTCGCTTTTCCTCGCGTTCCCGCGCTTCTTTGAGCTGATTTTGCTTCACGACCACTTTGCCAAGGTCGCGGGTCTGCTTGTAAATGTCGAGCAGATACGGAACGTCCTGCGCGTCCATCGTGCGGATGACAGCGATGTCCGCCCGCGCCCTGTCAAGCGCTGCGTCGATTTCCTCCTTGGCCCCGTCCTCGCTGTACCCCTTGTTGCCCCACTTCGGATTGAAAAGTGCGCTCCACGGGATGTATTCTTTCTCTTCCGCGAAAGGTGAAGCGTCGTAGTGAGCACGGATGCGCTCAATCTTCGCTCCGGCTTCAGCGTCCTCAAAAGCCTTTACTTGCCTGTCAAGATTGCTTGCGCCGTCATCGCAGATGGCAATCAGTTCGCGGCACTTGTCCTCAAAGGCTTTCAGAGGTTCGGAATAGGCGCGCTTCACGGTGCGCCTCATCTCGTCGATCCCGCCAGCGACCTTGCGGATGCGGGCGCGGTCATTCTTCGCCGCCGCAATACCGTCCTCAGTCACAATCATTGACTGATACGGTTTCATCATCTCCGTAAGCGCCGCCTTGCACTCGTCAAAGTTTGCTTCGATTACGGTGTTCTGAATGACCGCCAAAGCGTCTTGCTTTACTTCAAAAGCAACATCAGCCATTTATTTGTCCTCCTCGTCCAGACTGTATTTTGCGAAAACGACTTGCCTGCCGTATCGGTTAGTGCGCTTAATCATCTCGGACTTGATCTTGTACCCACGCTTATGGCGCAAGTCCCAAATTCGCGCGCCGAGTCGGTAGCATCCTATTTCGTTCATTGCCTCTGCAGGAGTAATGGAACCGAAATCTTTCATGTATTGCAGAATCATTTCTTCCTGCGGCATCGTGTTCTCGTCACACAAAGTCCCCATCGTGAACCTCCTCCTGCCAGTACTTTTCGATGGCAGAGCACGCAAACGTCGGCTCTGGCAAATCGACGGCAACGACCATCGCCCGTTTGTCCTCTGTAGCGCCGGTTCCGCGGTTCTTTACGGGGGCTGCGACAACCTCTCCGCCAGACAAAGACATATCCGTGCGGTAGGTATACATTGCTCCGGCAAAGCCATTCACAGATTCTTTGAAGTACTTAACGCCAACAAACATTTGCTTATCCCTCCTTTCACATCGTCAGCGGCATCGGAGGCAGTGTGCCGCCAGTAACGTGCCGCCAAAATTCTGTCTCTTTCTCAAAGAGCCATTCCAAGTCCTGCTCCACATCGGAGCGATGAATCTCATACTCGCGGAGCGTGATATCTCCGGTCATGCTGTAGAGCGCCGCAAAGAGATAGACAAAGTCGTAGCCAGTTGCGAGTAGCTGATGCAAAACTTGAATGTAGTAGTTCTGCGGCATCTGCCCGTTCGACCACTTCTCCCATCCAGCTTTTCCGTTCGGAGTCGCTGTTTTGATCTCAAGGATTCCACGCTTTCCGCCTGCGTCAACGAGTTCTCCGTCAAGCGTTGCCGTCATCCACGGGCGCTCTTTCTGAAACAGAATGTCAAAAGCGTGATACTCAATCTCAAGCTCAGGATGGAGTGCCTTAAAAAACTCGCGGATAGCAGGCTCCATTCGTACTCCCTGTTGCACCGCGGCGTTGTCGGAAAGGTCTCTCGGCACGTCCTGCCCAGTCTTCAGCCGCCAAAGTTCCATCGGTGTCTGCCACGGCGACATACCGATGGCTGCCGCCGCCTCGCTTGCTCCAATCCCGTTCTGGCGACCGGAAAGCCAATCCTCGCGATTGAGAAATTCTTTGCGCTCTAAACTCATATGTCCTCCCCTAACCATTGCAGGAAAGCCTTGCGCGGTATCCTCGTCCGCGTCCCCATGACCGACACATGGAATCCGAGCTTTTCTGGATAGCGCTGCGCAGCAATGCGAATCGCGTGCGCATCGCATCCGATGACCTCGGCAACGTCGGCAGGAAGTAGAAACGGACGGTCGCAGGACTTGATTTCAGAAAGTGTCATTGGACTGTCCCCTGAGTACCATTTGGATTTCGCGAAGCCGGTCGAGCGTCACGCCCTGCTCGATAAGACGGGTTCCCTCGCGTTCCATGCGCCTGTACTCCAAAAGCTCGTGGTCAATCGCGTCGGAAACGGAGGTCATCAGCTTCGCCGTCTTAACCTCGTCGCACTTCCGAAGCCGCTCCAGTTCAGCGAGCTTGTCAGCAAGCTCCGCACCGCACTTTTCACAGAGATGAATCATTTCACCGCTCCTTTCACCATAAAGACCCGCCCGCCATGATTGATAACATCAATGTCGACATTGATCCGCTTGATGGTCTGCCTGTACGAACTAGCCGCGCTACCGGCGTTTTTGTACCTCTTGGTGTCTACCTCGCAGAACTTGTCTTCCATCTGCTCGAATTCGTCGATATCGCGCAGAACGCTAGTGTATGACGCCTTGTGTGCTGCACGCTCAAATTCCTCCGGAGTAATTTTCCTAATCATTGTTTGTACCCTCACATTTCTTGTTGAATATTGACGCTTCATCTGGTATAATGCGAGGGAAGTGTGATGCACTTGTCTCCACGCGCCCGTTCGGAGTACCAGTCCGAGCGGGTTTTCCATTATTCGGCTTCCCTCCTTGTGATGATTCGCGCGATTGCCTCCCGCATCCTGTGTTCGATGTCCGGCGAATATCGCTTCTCATTCAGAACTGAACTGACCCAGTTGTGCGTCAGTCCCATCTCCGCCGCCAGTTCACGCTGAGAAATGCCGTTCACATGAAGCATCGCAACGATATCACCAGTCCACTTTGCCTTTTTGCTCAAAACTTGTGTCACCCCCTTGCAAAAGCACTATATGTTGTTGTTGAAATTGTTAAACTTGTGTGCTATTATTTTAGTGCAGATATTAACAGCGATTACCGCAGAATTACCAATGTTCTGTGGCTTGATAATTGCGGTCACAAATTTAACCACGAGAAGACTATAGCAGTTAGACTTGTTTTCGTCAAGTAATATTTGTTACTTTTGTTATCTTTGTTACTTTTCAACAATGAAAGGGGTTGTGCTTTGTGTTTTATGACAGGCTTCTCCAGATTTGCGTTTACCACAACATGTCTCCAACGGCAGCGGCGCAAGGGGTAGGGATGACAGGTGCTCACGTTAACCGGTGGAAGACTGGATCGACGCCGAACGATTTGACCGTCGCAAAGTTTTCCTCATTCTTCGGGATTCCGAGCAGATACTTTGTCGGTGACGATGACGAGGCGTACTATTACTGGACTGAGTACCAGTTGAAAGATGCGGAGCGCAAGTACGATGAGTCAAAGGACGACAGAAAGCGCTCTGAACTTGCTACGTCCATTGATGTACTGCGGGAATCTTTATATGACCAAAGAATTGCGAGTAAGCTTGGCGCTCTGGAGAAAAAAAGAAAGCCCGCTGATGACGGCGAGCTTGAAGAATCGCTTGAAATATTACGATCACGTCCGGAAACACGCGCTTTGTTACACGCGAGCAAAGGAATGACGACGGAGCAAGTTGAAAAAATGGCACAGTTTATGGAAACCATGAGGGGCGGTGGAAATGGACAATCCAATTGAAGGCGTTGATTACTTTGTGCATATTGTCCCGTTTCCGGTCGATGCTGGCTGTGACGGAGCTGTTACGCCAAATCCTGATGGGACGTACTCGGTATATCTGGATGCCAGGACGACGTTTGAGCGCCGCAGACGCGCCGTTAGGCACGAAATAGACCACATTGCCTGTGATGATTTCTATAACGATCGGTGTATCAAAGACGTAGAGGGCTTTTGACATGATTTGCCGAAAATGCAAAGAGACTGTTCCTGACGGAATGTACTGTTCCGCCTGCGGTGCAAAACAGGACATTGCCCATCGTACGAAGCGCGGGAATGGAACCGGTTCTGTTTTCAGGCGCGGGAAATTCTGGTATGCTCAAATAACGCTGTATTCTTTTGAAAAAGATGGTAAAACGCGGCAGAAACGCAAAACCAAGGGCGGATTTGCCGCGAAGAAAGACGCTTTGGAATATTTGTCAACGCTGAAGAGCGCAGAAGCAAGAACTTCGCCGACGCTTTTGAAGCTGTATGAATCCTTTGAGGCGCATGACTTGCCAAAGCTCTCAGCCAGTAAGCAGATTGCATACAAGAAAGCCCGTGAGCGTGCTGACGCGATTATTGGTAAGCGGATCGACGAACTGACCGTTGAGCAGATGCAGACGGTGGTTGACGCTGCCGGCAGTCACTACAAGGCAAGGGACATCAAGAATCTCTTGTCCAAGCTATATCAGCTTGCCATGCCGGAGCAGTATGTCTCTCAAAACCTTGCAAAGTTTGTTTCCTTGCCAGAGCTGGAAGAAAAAGAGCCTGTCCCGTTTACGCAAGATGAGGTCGACAAGCTTTGGGAAGCCTTTGCAGATGGCGAAACATTTGTCGGGTATCTCTTGCTGATGATTTACTCCGGTATGATGCCAGGAGAGTTGTTCGCTTGCAAAAAGTCGATGATTGACCTAGACCGTTGCGAGATATACGGATGCGGTAAGAAGACCAAGACGCGCAAGACCAATGCTATTGTGTTCGCGGATTGCGTCAGCCCAGTAGTATCCGAACTGATGGACTGGCAGCGCGGTGATAAACTCGTCAACGTACACGAAACGGTATGGTATAACCGGTATCACGAAACATTGCAGCGCCTCGGAATCCGCGACCTCCCCCCATACTCCTGTCGACACACGACCGGCACGGAGGCCGCGCGTCAGAATCTCAATGCCGCCATCGTCCAGAAAATCATGCGCCACGCCAAAATAACGACCTCGCAACGCTACATCCACTTGGGGACGGAAGACACTCACAGCGGGATCAATACCATCACGCACAAGAAAATGGCATAAAAAAACGGGGCGCTCCGAATCTGAGCGTCCCTTTTTGTCTGGATAAGTGTTAGCTACCGTGTTAGCTACCCAACACTATTTTTCAATATTTGCCGCCCCATGCGGCACTTTTTTGCGGAAACGGCACAATGGATTTTGCAACACAAACGGCAGAAAAAATAAGAAAAACCACCCGTTTCCAAGTGGTTTTTCTTATTTGGCGCGGAAGAGAGGATTTGAACCTCCGCGGCGCTTTTTACACGCCCTACTCCCTTAGCAGGGGATGCCAGAATGCCGTAATATAGCGGTTTTTGGCTATTGCTGTTAGCTACCTGTTAGCTACCGGATTTTAATTTTTCTTCTGTCGAATCCGTTTTTCTTTCCCATTCCAGACGCACTGTACGTCGTTTTCTTCCTTATGGAAACCCTGCAAATAAAGACTCCTGCCGATGCAAAAATCCTTGAACTTGGCTTCTCGCTCGCAATGCCCGTGACAGCTTACTGGGTTCTCTTTCGTAGGCAAAATTCGATCCTGGCAATTATGGCACGGTGACTTCATGTATTTGTTATGCCCCCTTGCGCCAGTTGCAACGATTTCATATGTTGCATTTCGGCGTAAAGAACGTTCGCCACGGACGGCTGCGCATTTACGATTGTCAGCGCAATTACAGCCATTTGCCGAGCCTCTTCGTATTCTTTTGGGCTTCTGGTGGAATTACCTGGCTTCAATATATCAATGGCTCTTCCGATTGTCATGCGCCTACCTCTTTCCATTTGCAACCGTCGCAAGCACCTTTGTGCGCTTCGTGATACTTCCCGCATTGCAGGCAAAGCTCGTTCCGGCAAGAATATAATTCGCGGATAGCTTCGCCGCCAGCACGTAATGCCTCGATAAACGCAGTTCTTTTCTCGAAGCTGTCAAAGAGAGCTGTAAAGTCGGCTCCAGCTATTGCAGATTGATAGTCAGTATATGTCAAAGGTTCGTCCTCCTGTTCCATAATTTGATGGCCGTCTCTTTCTCGTTCATCCACGGCGTCGAGCATCCGCAGGAACGACACACGACTCGATACCGAATCATATCGTAGGTGTCTTTCTTGTGAACGATGCAGTTATGCCCACAATGCGGGCAGTTTTCGACTTCATACTCCATTTTTTGACTCGAATTTGTCGCAGGATTCGCTACGATGCATCAGGCGATGCTCTTTGTGCTTGCACCGTCCGTATCGACTTCCGTCCTTTTCCTGCTTCCAGTTGGCGCAGTTCTTGCAATATCCGTCGCTCATGCCAAACGACTTCCTGACCTCGTCGCCAATCTCGGAAAGATATTTCTCAATCCTTTCCTCACGACCGTGCTTCGTAAACCACTTCGCCTTGAACTTGTCACGGGCCTCATTCCAGTCGCCGATGCTAGTGTCTGATGACAAATACCATTCTCTGTCGTGAAACAGTTCCGCAAGGTCTTTGACCAGTTCGTCAAGTTCTTTGTCGCCAAAGTCGCCAACATGGTCTTTAAGCTGGCAGTAAAAATACTCAAGACTTCCGCCACTCATGTCTTACCTCCCTGTGCTTCCAAAAGCACCGTTTCCACGTTCCGTATCGTCCAGCTTGCCAACAATTTTGATTTCCGGCGTCAAATACGGCATGATGACGAGCTGGGCAATCTTGTCGCCTTTCTTGACCTCGTAAGGTTCATTGCCCAGGTTGTATAGCTTGACCGCAATCGAACCGTTGTAGCCCTCGTCGATTACACCCCCGCACGACACAATGCTGTGCTTGACGTTCAGACCGCTTTTGCTTTCAATCTTTCCATAAGTCCCGGGGTCAAATGCAATGTGTACGCCAGTATCGAATGTTTCAGAAGGTTTTACTTCATGCGGGAAGAAATCATCTCCGAGTTTCAACGTCCTGTATGGGTATATCACCTTGTCCTCCCGGCTGTACAAGTCCAAGCCAGCGTCCGTCGCGTGTGCGCGTGTCGGCAGGAGTGCTCCATCGTCAAGCGTCACTTTCATTCTGTTTTCCTCCTTTTTCCAGTTCCATCTCAAGTGCAAACAAAATCCGCGTTGCGCTGTGCGCTAGATGATCGTTGCTCTCGTCACCCGCAAGCCACGACAGAAGATGCGTGATAGCCCGTCCAACGTGCTTTTTAGCAGGGATTTTTTTGTAATTATACTCGTCGTACCCGTGAATGTTCTCTGCCTCCCAGCGGACGCGAGAAACCGCCAGAAGCGCCTTGGGAGGCAAAAGCTCCGACGCATACGGTCGCTCGTGCTGCTTACCGCCGTTCTCGTTGGTTTCAATAGGCTGTAAGGCGTTGCTCATGCCGTCAATAAGCGGATCGGGGTTCACCGTACTCGTCCACTCTCCTTTGTATTTTTCAACGTTCATTCTGTCACTTCTCCATTTCTGCCCGCAGACTGTCCTTGATGTAGTAATCAAGGCCGAGTTCTTTGCAAAGCGCCTCTGCTTTTCGCCCGAACTCCGCCCAGTTAATGTCAGACGGGTAATAGTTCAGCTTCCCGATTTTTACTTTGTCAGCAAACGCAAGACGCCTTATTGCCGCTAAAACAAACGGCTCGCTCAAAACCGGCTCGAAAGACACCCACGTTTTAATGCCGCTTCTTGACGCATTTCGCAAGTCGTTCCCGCGCATAAGATCAAACTGTGCCCCAGTTCCGTCTATGGTTACGCCGTACCAATCTTCACCGTCCAAAAGGTCGAAATCTCGATTGCCGTGGCCTTTCGTGAGGATTTGAACGTGGTTCCCGTACTTTTTCAGGAGCTTTATGATTTCTCTCGTCGGCGTCGTGTCGTAGCCGAACGGGTACGGGTCACAGGTAAAGCACAGGTGAATCAGTTTGCCCGTAATGTTTTCGCGCTCCAACTGCTTGCGCGTTTCCTCGACAATATCCTTGCGCGGCTCCACGCAGCTATGAAACAATTCGCGGTCTTTATGCAACACGTTCGGCGCGAAGCAGTAGTAGCACCGATGTGGGCATCCCGTGTAAATGTTCAGCGCGTAGTCGCCGTATTCCTTTGCTTTGCCTTTCGGCTCATAAATGGGTTTCATTTTGTTCATCACTCCTTGATAACGCGATTCTCCCACTTCTTGTAAGCATCAAGATACCACTCGTGCTTATCACCGTTGTATGTCAGCTCGTAGTACATTCCGTCTGATAGCGTTGAGGAAAGCAAATACTTCCAGTTTTGCAACGCTTTTGCTTTCCAGACGGTATAAACGTCAAACTCAACCGTCTTGTCGGTTACATCCATGTGTTCAAGAATGTAATCCCGAACGATTTTCCTTGCCTTTTCATCCATTTTCGTATACCTCCTCAATGTTTTCCGATCCGCAGCAGGGGCAAAAACGCTCATGCCACTCCTGCCATCCGTTCTCACCGTCCATGTTTTCCAATCGGATACGAATATTCGGCTCGTCAAACTCCGTACCGCAGTCCAAGCAACGCCACATCAGTCTTCACCGATCCTTTTGTATGCCTCTGCCAATGCTTTGCAAAGATTGAGAAACGATTCCTCCGAAAACTGCGTGTGTTGCGCGACCGTCGTTGCGTCTGCCTTCTCAGACAATTGGCGGTATAGCTCGTCGCTGATCTTTCTTATAATTTCCTGCTGAAAATCTTCCGGCACATCAGAAAGCAAAACAGGATTGCCGTCAGCGTCCTTGCCTATCACAATGTCACATAGCATATCGCCTGCACCGCCTTTCCAATACCATCATACCCGCCATACAAAGGCAATTTTCAAGGGCGGCTCCGAAGAACCGCCCTAAAATCGTAAGTATATCGCAACTTTTGTAAAGGACATCTATGTCCTCTGCAAACTATTCGCCCTCGTCGAAAACGCTGATTTGCCCATCAAGATTCGGGTCTTCGAGCCACCAGCGCATTACATCTTCAGGCTCAGTACCTTGCCCCCATGACCCATTGGTGAGATTTCGGCGTTGCCTTTCTTCAAGCATATTCTTGAAAGTTTTAAGATACTGTTCCTTGTATTTGGGCCACCTTGAAAATTGCGCGACGCGCAGCTTATATGATGCCATCGGGCATCCTATGCAGCCAATTCTAGTAAAGCCCTCTTCATAAAGAGAGCAATACGGTATCTTCTCGGATTGTATAAATTGCCAAACGTCAGAATCAGTCCAGTCGATAATTGGGTTTAATGTTGTTTTCCCTCTGGAGTAGCATTGTTCAACCATCCTGCGAGATTCGCTATTATCATTTACTAAGACGACCCCCCCCGCTTAGTTTCCTTAAAATCGCGAGAATTTGCAACAAATTTCGACGTTTCGTTGTTCATCATCGTTATAACGCCCTGGTTGCTTTTCCGCGCTACCGATTCAGACCACCGCACTCCAGTGACCGTCATGCGGCCATCACCAGATGACTCTTTTAGTTTCTGGCAGCAGTAACGTGACAAACGCGTGGGCGGCATAAGCTTTTGCGGTATAAGATTCCACATCGTAATCGCGTTTCCAGCCGAGTCTCGCGGTATATCTCTGCTGACATCAGGATGTTTTTCTTTGATAAACTGAACCAATTCGGGAGGATCAACTGATGTTACACGATAATGCGACTCGTATTTGCACCCGCTCATGTCAAGAAGTGCCTTGACAACAACGCTGTCCTTGCCACCAGAAAATGCTAAAAAGTACCCTTCTGGCGGCTCAAACGCTTTCAGCCGCTTTATTGCTTTCTCAACCTTGCCCTCACGACCAAACAAGGTTTCTTCTACAAGAGCCATGTCATTTCACCCCTCTCTGTTTTATCAAACTACGCCCCCCGAAGGGGCATAGCTACATCGTGCCAGTACCCATCATCTTGTCGGTATACGGGTCATAGCGCATCATTCCACATCACCTCCACCCGTACCTATAGGCTACTTCCTGTGCCTTTTCCGCGGCCATCAGCCTGTATTGCCAAAGATGCGCTCCGTAGTTTCCGTTGATGCTGCGGGCGATGCGCTTTGCGAGCTTTCGGCTGTAGCCGTAACGCTCCAGCTCGTTGATGAAATGCTTGCGGTTCGTTCGCGGCGAGGTCATTTTGGCGGTAAATGAGAATTCCCCGCCCATTTTGCAGTATTCCATATCGCCAATATCAGGCGTATCGCTCGTCATGGTGAGTTCGCAGTCTATTACCTTTCCAAGCTCTATCGCCTCGCCGTTCGGCGCAAACAGGCGAATGTCGTAACCACGGTTTTCAGAATCAATCGGCATTTTTGTTCCCCTTTTCCAGTAGACCCATCTCACGAGCTTTATCCTCGCACGGTTGACAAATGCGAGAATATACATTTCCGTCGCCGTCATAATACGATGCAGCTTTTCCGTCTTGGATTGCAAATATATGACCGCATAACGGGCAAATCCACGGGCGACCTTTTGCAACCGTAAACGGCAATTTATTAGTATCGGCCAAATCAAGGGAAAAATATTCGGCTGTCATACGATCCACGTCTCTCTTTCAAAACATAATACATTGTTCTTCGATGCGTCGTTTGTGCGGCTCGTCGTCGTACAAGTCCCACGGATACCAGTCGTAGTCGTCCGTAACGTCGCCCGTTATGTCGTACACGCGCCCGTCGATCTTGCATCCAAAGTGACAGGCAACATTGTCGTGGACGATTTCAGGGGCGCAGGCGGCAAAGCGGGCAGAGAGGATATAGGCAAACCAGTAGCAGCAACCGTTCAAAAAGTGAGAAAGCATTTCCTCACTTTCACCGCTCCCGTCCATTTTGGTTGAGAAACGCCCGATGAACATTAAAACATCTGGCGCAATATCGTTTTCACACAATTTCATTCCGTTTACCTCTTACCTTAACGGTAAGCGCATCTTTTACGCTCCATCCATACTTATCAATCCGCGCAAGAATTGTTGACCATCCAATTCCTGTAATCCTAGCCCATTGTGCAAGAGTGCGTGTTTCCCCGTTAAGCGTCAAATACCTGTTGCTACGTCGATTGTTGTTTTGGTCTTGCACAGAAACCCAGCGGCAATTTGACGGTTCATAGTTTCCGTTTACGTCAATGCGGTCAATCGTGCATTTCCCGTGAGGTGCGCTTTCGTCGTAACCGTTTGAAAAAGCCCATTTTGAGAAGTTTTGGAATCCGTCACTCCCAAGCCATTCATTACATACCTTTATTCCTCTCTCGCCATATAGGTGATACCCTTTATTATTCGGATTGCTACACCTATATCGCATTGAATTCCAAACGTCGTGTAGTCTTGTGTCGCTTTGACCATGCCTAATTACCCTAGCTCGCCTGCATTCGTTATTGTAGCAACCGCAAGATTTCAAACTTCCAGAACGAAGATGGCAACCAGTAGCTTTGTGCATATTCCCACAGTCGCATTGGCATAACCATTTTGCTATATGTCTTCCTTTGGGCGTAACGTAGTCGTCTGTTCTACTAATAACGACCAATCTGCCAAAGCGTTGACCAGTTAAATCTTTTACGACTTTCACTCGCCCACCCCGCAGCACTTCAAAATGCGACTCAGTTTCGACTTGAGCATATCGCGCTCGGTCTCAGCCTGAAAAAGATTGGCTTTCAGCTCGTCGCGCTCCTTGCATACACGAATATAGGCTGCGCCGCCCTCTTCGTATCTGTTCTCCGCGCGAATCTCCTCAAAGGTCTTGCCGATGAAGATTCCCTTGACCTGGCGAAGATGCTCCTCGTCCGTGCCGAGGCTGCGGAGGATGTAGTCGAGTCCAGACCCCTCCGCCACAACTTGCTCCACCATCTCTCCAATTTTGTCGCCGTGCTGCGTTTCAAGTGCGAGAAGCGTTCCTTTTCCAATCCTTGCGGCGTCCGGCAGGGAAAAGGCGTAGTGCTTGTCCGACGCGTCAGCGCCAATGTGCCTGATAATTGCCAAATTCATTTCAAGTCTCCTTTCAGTTCTACCCGATCTGGGCGCGTGACCATAACCGCATGACCGCATTTGTCGTATAGCTCCACGTCCATCCAAGCGTTTTTAGCGTCCCTGCGATAAATCAGTGCCGAAATATGGTGGTACTCAATCCCATCGCATATCACAGGACTTCCTTTCAACCACGCCGATTTTGCTTCTTCATTTGTCATGCGCATCACCCTACAACCATAATAACCACGCCACAAAGACAATTTCAGGCATGAGAAAAGCGCCCCATCCGAAGATGAGGCGCTTTTCCCGTCCCGGTGACAAGACACAGAAAGGAGGTAGCGGGTATGAGCAGACCCGCTGGAGCGAGAAACGGGTCTCGAACCCGCAACATCCAGCTTGGAGGGCTGGCGCTCTACCAATTGAGCTATTCTCGCAAATTAGCCGCCCCGTGGCACTACCGAGTGTCTAAACCGTTTCTCTGCCCCGATTGCGGAACTTGCCATTATCGGGCGCGGCTCTTTTTTGACTCCCCACTATGGCAGGGGTTCGCCGCATGGTTGGCACTAACGTAGCCTGCACGGCTTGTTTCCGCCCATTTTTTGACGTCACCGCCACATGATAAGCTCATGCCGCTGCTGTCTTAGTAGAAACAAGCAAAGCCGCCCTTGACAGTCCCGCTCCCCTGGACTACGGGTACGCTTGCGGCGCTCTGCGTACCGGGTCGGTCCCTCCTCCACTCGTGCCGCCCGCCAAAAAGCAAACACAGCAGATTTGAGATTGAGAAAACTAAGGCAACCGCTTTGGCACAGAGCCTTTGCAAAAGCGAACCTCCCGAAGGACCTACATCGCTTTTTCATTAGTTCACCGCCCCGCTGGCGGCGACGTAGCTACTGGAGGGAATTGAACCCCCGACCCGCTGATTACAAATCAGCAGCTCTACCAACTGAGCTACAACAGCATCAGGCCGCTCCGGAGAAAGGAATAAAGCCGGAGCGGCTGAGAGAG
>JAEEHO010000042.1 GCA_016280845.1 Paludibacteraceae bacterium
CTCCCTAGCTCAGTTGGTAGAGCAACTGACTCTTAATCAGTGGGTCGAGAGTTCGAGCCTCTCGGGGGACACAAAAGACATCTTCGGATGTCTTTTTTTTTGTGTTTCGTTTCTTTATCTTGTGTTTTATTTCCTGAAACATGAAAAAACTGGCTGTTTTTCTTAAAAATGCCAAATAAATTTGCGTATGTCAAAAAAAAGTAGTACCTTTGCACTGCGAAAAAAATGTATGCCTATGAAAGAGCCGAATCGAATTTTGTTCATCTCGCAGGAGATATACCCATATTTGGCCGAAGAAACGCCAATTCGTGTCCTCAATCGCCGCATGCCTGAGTATTTTCAGTCGCACGGGTATGAGACGCGCACATTCATGCCTAAATTCGGTGAAATCAATGAACGCCGTAATCAGTTGCACGAGGTTATTCGCTTGTCGGGAATGAACCTAATTATCGAAGATACAGACCATCCGTTGTTAATCAAGGTAGCGTCTATTCAGCAGGCTCGTATCCAAATCTATTTTATTGACAATGACGATCTGTTCCATCGCCGCAAAGGTGTGGTGGATGAGAACGGCGAGGAATATGCGGACAATGATCATCGTGTGATTTTCTATGCGCGTGGTGTGATCGAGACTATCCGCAAGCAGCGTTGGACACCTAACATAATCGTTTGTTCGGGATGGATGTCTGCCTTGGCTCCGTTGTATCTGAAGAAGGCGTTTAACGACGAGCCGTTCTTTGCTAAGTCGAAGATTGTGTTGGCGTTGGATGATATGGAATACAAGAACCCGTTTGCTACCTCTTTTGCGGATAAACTGCGCGTAGAGGGTATTAATAATACGGATGTTCGCTCAATAGCCGGTTTCCCGGTCGGCTACGAGGAGTTGATGCGTCTGGCTATTGACTATTCGGATGCGGTTGTGTTCACTTCGCAGAATGTCAACCAGCACTTGATTAACTATGCCGAGACCAAGGGTGTACCTGTGTTGCCGTACGCGGAAACTGCCGATTGGCAAGAAACCGGCAAACGTCAGTGGGATTTCTATCAAGGGTTGTTGGAAAGTGAGAATTAAATTACTGTTTATAAGTTTGTTGGGAGCGCTCTGTGTGGGCTTGAACTCCTGCAAGGATGACGTTTCGGATGCCGGCCAAACAGCGTTGGATAAGCGAGACGCCATCATTGTGTTGGCGGATACGTTTCCGCTGGTGTCTTCTGTGGATAGTTGCGATGCTATCATCTCGCAGGCCGATTCGTTCCTGCTGGGTGAGATAGAGACCGACTACGGATTGGTGCGTGCGTCTGTCATGACACAATTGGCTTGTCCGGAGGGTTATTCGTATCCCGAGAATGCCGTCATCGACTCTGTTTGTCTGATGATGTACTACTCCAGTTGGGTGGGAGACGGCTATTCGCCTATTGCGCTCAATGCGTACCTGATGGATCGTGCTACGTTCAGTTACAGCCGCGCCTATCCGACTAATCTGGATATTGCCGACTATTGCTCGCGTACGCAGAGCATCTTGAAGAACCATCGTATTGTGGTGGCTTCGGAGAAATTGGATTCTATTCAGAACAGCGCCGGCATGTATGTTCCTATGCTGCGCATGCGCCTGAGTGATGATTTTGTCAGTATGTTCGGCGCTATCCGTTCGTTTGAGAGTCAGGAGAAATTCAATCAGCAGTTCAAGGGACTGCTGCTCGAGACTTCATTCGGTTCGTCCACTGTGCTCAATATATCGGATATAGCGTTGGGCGTTTACTACCATTTCTCGTACAGCAAGGCAGGACGCGACACCACAGTCAACGATATGAAGGCGTTCTATGCCAACTCGGAGGTACGTACCGTCAATCAGATCACCTATCGCGACAAGGCGGAGTGGGTGGATGCAATGAAGAACGATTCTGCTACCTATAACTATATCGTTGCGCCCGCAGGCGTATATACACGCATGGAGTTTCCGATGGAGCAAATCGTGGATTCGATGTGCAACAAACTGGCTATCGATACGATGGCCGATGGAACGGTGCTCTACAAGCGTCCGTATGTCAATCTTGCGCAACTGAAAGTGGAGGTGACCAACGTCTTTGACGGCACCGGCAAGAAACGCAACGATTGGTTGCAGCCGGCTGAGTATATGCTGTTGGTCAAGGAGAATAGCATGGAACGTTTCTTTGCCAACAAGGAGTTGCCGAGTGATACCTGCGCATTGCTCAGTTCGTTGCAGAAGGGCGTTGATTCTGTGGGTAATGCTGTTTATTACTATACGTATGACCTCGAGGACTTCCTGACCAATCAGTTGCACCATACGTATGACGGCCTGGACACTCTGCCTTCAGTACTGAAGATGATGCTGGTGCCCGTGACTGTATCTACCGGCACATCCTCTTCAGCCACTGCGGTCATCACGGCTGTCAAGCAGCAGCAGACTCTGTCTGCCACACAGATACGTTCTGCCTCTAACGGCATGACACTCAAATTGGTATATAGCGGTTTCTGATAAAACAACATACAAACATTCTTTCCATGTTTATCATTGGCATAGCGGGCGGTACCGGCTCGGGTAAAACAACGGTAGTCAAAAAACTCATTGAGCGCCTACCCAAAGGTGAAGTGGTAGTTATTCCTCAGGACTCGTACTACAAGGATAGTAGCGATGTGCCCGAAGAGGAACGCCAGAATATCAATTTTGACCATCCCGATGCCTTCGACTGGACCTTGCTGGCTAAACATATCGCTATGTTGAAGGAAGGACAGTCTGTCGAACAACCGATCTATTCCTATATCACTTGCACGCGTCAGAAAGAGACCATCCATATTGACCCTAAAGAGGTGATTATTGTGGAGGGAATCATGGCGCTGCGTGAACCTAAGATGCGTCAGCAGATGGACCTGAAAATCTTCGTTGACGCCGATGCCGATGATCGTCTTATCCGCGTCATGAAACGCGATGTGATGGAGCGCGGACGTACGGCTGAGGCTGTCATTGAGCGCTATCAGCGTGTGCTCAAGCCGATGCACGAGCAGTTCATCGAGCCATGCAAACGATTTGCTGATGTCATCGTGCCGCAAGGCGGACACAACAACGCCGCAATCAATATGTTGGCTAAGTTCGTCAAGCAGCAACTGAGAGATAAGGAATAATGTTTCTCAACCTCTTTCTCACATATCTTAAGATCGGAACCTTCACCATCGGCGGAGGTTACGCTATGTTAGCGCTTGTACAGCGTGAAGTGGTCGACCGTCAGAAGTGGATTGACGAGGAAGAGTTTCTTAATATGATTGCTTTGGCGCAGGCAGCGCCGGGACTGATAGCCGTCAATTCGGCTATTTTCATTGGCTGGCGTATAGGCGGTTGGCGTGGCATGTGCGGTGCTGTACTGGGTGCCGTGTTACCTTCATTCGCCATCATTTTGGCTATCGCTATGGTGTTCAGCGAGTGGAAAGAGTTGCCGGCTGTAGAAGCGGCTTTCATGGGTATCCGCCCGGCTGTGGTGGCGCTTATCGCAGCCCCGCTGATTAAGTTGGCTACATCCGCTGTAGGATGCAAGAGCGAACAACGAACAACGAACGGCGAATGGCGCAATTATCTTCCGTTGATGGTATCCTTGGTTGTTGCGCTGACTATCTGGCTCGGCCACGTTAATCCCGTATGTGTTATTGCGGCTACCATTATCTTGACACTCTCTGTCCTTTGGATCCGCAAGCGCATCATCAGAAGAAGAATTAGTAAAAAATAGTCATTGCCTTGCTTTATCTCCAGCTTTTCATATCATTCTTCAAGATCGGTCTGTTCGGCTTCGGCGGCGGACTGGCTATCATCTCGCTCATCCAGATGGAGGTAGAGCAGCATGGTTGGATGACGCAGCAGGAGTTTGTCGATATAGTGGCTATTAGCCAGGTTACGCCTGGTCCGATAGGTATCAACTGCGCCACCTACGTAGGCTATACGGCTACGGGTTCGGTGTGGGGTAGTATGCTGACCACCGGAGCTATCGTTTTGCCGAGTCTCATCATCATGATGGCTGTGTGCCGCATCTATAATTGGCTCAAACGCCGTTTCCAGCATAGCCCGTATTTTGTACAGACACTACGCATGATGCGTTTTACGGTGCTGGGGCTGATTGCTTCGGCTGCACTCATGCTGATCAGTCCGACTACTTTTATTGATTCTGTCAGTTGGCTTATTTTCGGCGTGGTCTTTCTGCTGGCGGCTTTGCCGCAAATGACCGCATCTTCTGTCCGGGAAAATCCGCGACTCGGTCAAGCTGTGAATATAGCCTCTCACCCCATTCTCCTTATTGTCCTCTCTGCCATCGCCGGTTGGCTTATTTACGGCTAATGAAAAAATAGATATTTCAAAGAATATCTATAAAACATTTGCGTATATCATTTTTTTGTAGTAATTTTGCAAGCAAAATTTACGAACCAATCAAACGTGAAGCAAAGAATACTACATAGAAACAAAAAAGAGCAGCATTTCTGCTGCTCTGTGAACCAGCTGGGGCTCGAACCCAGGACCCCATCCTTAAAAGGGATGTGCTCTACCTGCTGAGCTACTGATTCGGTGCTTCCCTCAAAAAAGCGTGCAAAAGTACTGCTTTTTTTTGACATGACCAAAAGTTTTGCGATTTTTTTTCGAAAAAAATGCAAAAAACATTCGTTTGAACATGTTGGAATAAGAAAATTAGAGATATTTTATACAAAACAGAGGGATTTAACCCTAACTTATGGAACTAAAACTAACATACAATCGCAGACAAACTTCGCAAGTCCGGGTCGGTAACATCTTCTTAGGTTCAGACTTCCCGATCCGTATTCAGACGATGGCCAACACTTCGACCAACGATATAGACGCCTCTGTTGACCAAGCACGCCGTTGCATCGAGGCGGGAACAGAATTGCTGCGTTTTACCACACAAGGTATGCGCGAAGTGGAGTCGCTCCGCGAAATTCACTCGCAGGTACTGACGGCCGTTCCGCTGGTGGCAGATGTTCATTTTCAGGCCGATGTGGCCGATGCGGCTGCGCAAGTGGTTGAAGCCGTGCGTATCAATCCGGGCAACTATATCGACCCGGCACGCAAGTTCAAACATATCGATTACACAGATAGCAAATATAGCGACGAACTCAAGCGTCTCGAAGAGCGTTTTGTGCGCCTGCTGGATATATGTCGCGAACACGAAACGGCTATCCGTCTCGGCGTTAACCACGGTTCGCTCAGCGACCGTATCATGTCGCACTACGGCGATACGCCGGATGGAATGGTGGAGAGCGTCATGGAGTTTCTCCGCGTGGCCGTCAAGCACCGTTTTGACAATATCGTCATCTCTATCAAGGCCAGCAACACGCGTATCATGGTTGAGACCGTGCGCCTGCTGGTAAAGCAGATGAACCACGAGCATATGGCTTTCCCGCTGCACCTCGGCGTGACCGAAGCCGGTGAAGGCGAAGACGGACGCATCAAGTCGGCCGTAGGAATAGGTGCGCTTTTGGCAGACGGTATAGGTGATACCATCCGCGTCAGCCTGAGCGAAGCGCCGGAGAACGAGATTCCCGTCGCACGCGACCTCGTAGATTATTTCGCTGACGAAGACTCCACCCGCTACGACGGAAGCATCGCAGTCAAAGTGATCAACGATATTGACGGTACAACCGAGATTCACTACTCTTCGGAGGAAGAAGACTGGGAACTCTTCCAACTGCAAGCTGCAGCCGAGTGCGGACGTCTGTTGTGGGACTACAAGGCTACCGACCTGAAACTGATTAACCCTAACTTCTCGGAGAACAAGCTCAATTTCCTCAGCAAGGATATTCTGCAGGCTGCGCGCGTGCGTATATATAAGACAGAGTATATCTCGTGCCCCGGCTGTGGACGTACGCTCTTCAATCTCGAGGAAACCATCCGCAAGGTGAAAGCGGCTACCAGCCATCTGACGGGTCTTAAGATTGCCGTGATGGGATGTATTGTCAACGGTCCGGGTGAGATGGCCGATGCCGACTACGGCTATGTAGGAGCCGGTCGTGACCGCATCAGCCTCTATCGCGGCAAGGAATGTATCCTTAAGAATATCCCGCAGGAGGAAGCAGTAGAGCAACTCCTCGCTCTCATCGAAGCAGACAAGAAGTAGTAGGATTACGCAAATCCTAAGCTCCTAACAATCAATGATTAACAATTAGTTAACTTATATAACAAAAACAACTATGCAAAAAAGTCCATTACAAATCGCCCGTCAGGCTTATCAGCCGAAGATGCCGAAGGCATTGCAGGGCGCTGTTCGTCTCGTAGAAGGCGAAAAGACTAATTCGGTTGCAGACCAGGCAGAGATCAAACAACTCTTCCCTAACACCTACGGTCTGCCCGTTATCACTATGGAACCGACAACAGGTGACAACCACAAGGCTGAGCCGTTCAATGTGGGCGTTATCCTCTCGGGTGGTCAGGCTCCTGGTGGTCACAACGTTATCTCCGGTCTTTACGACGGTCTGAAGGCCATCAACCCGGAGAACAAACTGTACGGTTTCCTCGGCGGTCCTAGCGGTCTGATCGACGGCAAGTATCAGTTGCTGACCGGCGATATCATCGACGAGTACCGCAACACCGGTGGTTTCGATATCATCGGTTCGGGTCGTACCAAACTGGAGGAGACCTGGCAGTTCGACAACGGTATCGAGATCTGCAAACAACTGGGTATCAAGGCTATCGTTATCATCGGTGGTGATGACTCCAACACCAACGCTTGCGTTCTGGCTGAGTACTATCTGCAGAAGAAGTGCGGCATTCAGGTTATCGGTTGCCCGAAGACCATCGACGGTGACCTCAAGAACGAGATGATCGAGACTTCGTTCGGTTTCGACACCGCTTGTAAGACCTATGCCGAACTGATCGGTAACATCCAACGTGATGCCAACTCGGCTAAGAAATACTGGCACTTCATCCGTCTGATGGGTCGTTCGGCAAGCCATATCGCACTCGAGTGCGCACTGCAGAGCCAACCGAACATCTGCCTTATCTCGGAGGAGGTTGAAGCCAAGAAGATGACGCTCAACGAGATTGTTGAGGATATCGTTAAGGTTATCGTGGCTCGCGCCAACGCTGGTCTGAACTTCGGTACCATCCTGATTCCGGAAGGTCTGATCGAGTTCATCCCGGCTATGCGTGTGCTGATCCAGGAGTTGAACGATATGTTGGCTAGCAACGAAGAGTTCACTTCGCTCGAAGGCGATGATGCTAAGCGTGAGTACGTTAAGAGCAAACTCAGCCCGGCCAGCTGCGATCTCTATCGCTCGCTGCCGAAGGGTATCGCTCGTCAGTTGACTCTCGACCGCGATCCTCACGGAAACGTGATGGTAAGCCAGATTGAGACCGAGAAACTGCTCATCGAAATGGTTCAGAAGCGTCTGGCTGTTCTCAAGGCTAACGGCGAGTACAAGGGTAAGTTCGCTGCCATCAACCACTTCTTCGGTTACGAAGGCCGTTGCGCTATCCCGTCCAACTTCGATGCAGACTACTGCTACTCGATCGGCGTAACTGCTACTCACCTCATCGCTGCAGGCAAGACCGGCTATATGTCGCTGGTTCGCAACCTGACCAAACCGGCTGCCGAGTGGATCGCAGGTGGTGTACCTATCACCATGATGATGAACATGGAGAAGCGTAGCGGTAAGATGAAACCGGTTATCCAGAAGGCACTCGTTGAGATGGATGGTGCTCCGTTCAAGTATCTCGAGGCACATCGTGCAGAGTGGGCTAATCCGGAGACCAGCTACATCTATCCGGGTCCTATCCAGTACTACGGTCCTACCGAGGTCTGCGACCAACCGACCCGCACCCTCTTGCTCGAGCGTGGCAAGTAATTGTTCGTTCATAAGAAAGGCGACCCGCACATTTACGGCGGGTCGCCTTCTTTTCTTCTGCTCTAGACAAAATGGTCAATAATGGTAGTATAACACTCACTTGTTTATGAAGGAGTTGTTATCGTCTCGTTATCGTCTCGTTATCGTCTCGTAAGTCGTTCGTAAGTGGCGCAAGGGTAGCGCGAGAGTGGCTGATTGACCGCTAACTACCTACTGTATTGTCTAGGATTGATAGCCGACTAATAATATAGAGTAGACTCTATTTCCGCAAAAAAGTCATTCAAAACTTGCGTATATGCAATTTTTGTAGTACCTTTGCAGCCGCTTTTGATCAAACAACAATGAGTAATCTGTTAGAAATACATAATCTGCATGCCTCCATCGGCGGGAAGGAGATTCTGAAAGGAGTCGATCTCACCATCCGCGAAGGCGAGGTACATGCTATCATGGGTCCGAACGGTGCCGGCAAATCGACGCTGAGCGCCGTGCTGACGGGCAATCCTGCTTACGAAGTGACCGAGGGAACGGTGCTGCTGCACGGCAAAGATCTGCTGAGCATGGAGCCGGAGATTCGTGCCCGCGAAGGCGTTTTCCTCAGTTTCCAGTATCCGGTAGAGATACCCGGTGTGAGCATGGTCAATTTCATGCGTACCGCTGTCAACGAGAAGCGTGCGTACGAAGGTAAGCCGGCTTTGTCAGCCAAGTATTTTCTGGCGCTGATGCGCGAGAAGAATAAACTCGTCGAGATGGCCGACAAACTGAACAACCGTTCTGTGAACGAAGGCTTCTCGGGTGGCGAGAAAAAGAAGAACGAGATCTTCCAAATGGCAATGCTGGAGCCGTGCCTGTCTATCCTCGACGAGACGGACAGCGGACTGGATATCGATGCGCTGCGCATTGTGGCAGAGGGCGTTAACCGTTTGAAAACGCCGCAGAACGCGTCTATCGTTATCACCCACTACCAGCGTTTGCTGGATTATATCGTGCCTGATTTTGTCCATGTGTTGGCTGACGGCAAGATTGTTAAGACCGGCGACAAGACCTTGGCGCTGGAGTTGGAAAAAACAGGCTACGATTTTCTCAATGAATAATCTCACTATCCATAGTGGCGAGACGTTCGAGCAGGTTTTCCTGAACGAACCGTCTGTGGACCTGCATATTGTGCAGGAGGCCGGTTCGCATGTCAAGATACATGTTCTCAACTGGCGCGCTGACGGATCGAACGATGCGCAGGCGACCAATCGTATAGCCGTGGAGCAACAGGGCGAAGGGTGTTCGACTGAAATCTATGCGCTGGCCTATCTGAACGGTCAGCAGCAAGTGACGACCGAGACTCGCGTGACACATGCTGTCGGCGGAGGCACGTCCGACCAGTTAATCAAGTTCGTTCTGGACGAGGAGTCCAAGGGCCGTTTTGTCGGCGAACTGAAGATAGAGCAAGATGCGCAAAAAGTAGAAGCACACCAGACCAACCGCAATATACTGCTTTCGGAGACCGCCGAGATGCGTACCCAGCCGCAACTGGAGATTTACGCTGATGATGTGAAGGCAACACACGGCGCCAGCACCGGTCAGTTGGATGACACAGCATTGTTCTACATGCAACAACGCGGCATAGGCGCACAAAAAGCGCGCCAACTGTTGGTAGGCGCGTTTATCAAGGATGTGCTGGTTACTATAGGAGAGGATAACAATGCGTTGCGCGAGCGTTTACTGAACGCGGTTGATGGCATAATCGAGTAAGTGCAACAAACTCTCTTTCTCATCCGAGTCATGGAAGACCGACAGGGCTTCTATGGCTTTTTGTTTATACTCCAACATGCGTTGTACCGCATATTCGTCGCCCTGAAAACGAAGCACGAACGATTTGATCTCTTCCAGTATACGTGCTTTCTCTTCAGTGTTCTCTATGTCCTTTAGCCGTTCGCCTTTCGCTTTTATCTGTTCTGCTTCGGGCTGCGGAGCTCGTTGCAACGCCGTAATCAGCGGTAGTGTCACTTTGCCGTCGCTCAGGTCGCTCATGGTCGGTTTGCCTATTTCTTCCAGGTCGCTGTAATCGAAG
>JAEEHO010000043.1 GCA_016280845.1 Paludibacteraceae bacterium
ACTACTTGGTCGATAGGCATGCCGTAGCGCAGCACACCGGAAATCAGTTTGGCGTAGTTCCAGTACTCGCGGTCGAACTTGTAGCTCAGTCCTTCAACTGTGGTCTTGAATCCACGCGTGTTGACAAACTGGAAGTCATACTGATGGCTGCCGTCTTCTCGTGTTACCTTGATAATCTTGCCTTTAGTGACCGATTTGGGCAACGCAATACCTACCTCATCATCAGCCAGACCGGTGAAGATCTCATACGGCCGTCCGTCCAGCAGACCAACGAAGGCGATCCATTTGTCCTTCTGATTCTGAAAACGAACAACATCGCACTCTAGCTCAGCCGGACGCTTCAGCATTGTATTGTTCTCCTGAATTTCCATAATTTGTCTTTGTTTAGCCTTAGCCGTTAATTGTTATCTTGGCTGAGCAGCTGGTTTCTCCGTGCTCGTTCTTCTGCTGGTATTGGACGCCATCGCCGGCAACCAAATAGAGCGTTTGCAGTTCGTCGCCCTCGGTAACCTCTTTCTGATAGTTGATGTCCAGACGCACGGATTTGTCGTAGTAGTCCGGGCGATAGGCATTCAGCATTGCCTCCAGATACTTGCAACTATTGCAATGGCGGTTGTAGTCGAGGTCGGAATAACATACCTTGTGCGGCACGATAGCGGTCGGCTCGGGTATAGTGGTCATACGTACGCGGTTCATCTCCAGCACTTCGCCGTCCACTGCTCCTTCGAAGATAGGATTGTCGAAACAATTGACTATCTCGCGTTTCTCCATATCCAGCACAGCCCACACGCTCTTGCATTGACCGATAGGATGCTTGTCTTCTCCGGCATAGATGCGGAAATTACGTGTGCTGAGCATATGTACATTGCTTTCAATCCATGTCTCGAACCACAGTTTCTCTCCCGGGCCTGGCAGTTCGCTCATCTCTACGGACAAACGTGTCAAAATCCATGTCAACCCCATCGGGTGTAAGTGTTGGATACCAAAGCCGAGATCGTCGGCCACTCTTCCTGCTACTTCCAGCAGATAGTTCTCGAGGTTATACAAACGCAGTTTCTTGCGATCGTCCACCTCTTGATATTTGATTGTATAATCGTACCAGTATTTCATTTTTCAATTATCAATTAACAATTATCAATTCACAATTAACAAAGCGTTCCAGCGGCTTTTGTACTATGATAATGTTTTGTACGGATTCTGTCAGTTTGTACTGAGTACTACGTTTTGTGTCCGTACCAACTCTTTCCATTTGTACCAAACTCCGTAAGCCCTTTGTAAATTGTTAATTGTAAATTATTTACTTTCCTTCAGCCATCTGTCGAGCCAGTTACGGAATTCGCGTTGCCATAGGATGCCGTTCTGCGGGCGCAGTACCCAGTGGTTTTCATCGGGGAAGATGAGCAGTTCAGCCGGCACACCGCGCATCTTGGCTGCATCAAAGGCAGCCATAGCCTGGTTGGCCAAAATACGATAGTCTTTCTCGCCGTGGATGCAGAGGATAGGCGTATCCCACTTGTCGACGAAGAGGTGCGGACTATTAGCGAATGTGCGTTGCGCAATCTTGTTGCTCTTGTCCCAATATGCGCCGCCCATATCCCAGTTGGCGAACCATTTCTCCTCGGTCTCCAGATATTGCATTTCCATATTGAAAATACCATCGTGCGCGATGAATGCTTTGAAGCGCTTGTTGTGGTGTCCGGCAATCCAATAGACGCTGAATCCGCCGAAGGAAGCGCCCACGCAGCCCAGATGGTCGCGATCTACGTACGGTTCGTTGCAGAACTCGTCGATGGCGGTGAAATAGTCGCGCATACATTGTCCTCCGTAGTCGCCGCTGATTTGTTCGTTCCACTCCATGCCGAAGCCAGGCAGTCCGCGGCGGTTAGGTGCCACGATGATATAATCGCCGGCAGACATCATCATGAAGTTCCAGCGGAACGACCAGAACTGCGATACAGGGCTTTGCGGGCCGCCCTCGCAATAGAGGATGGTTGGATATTTCTTCGATGGGTCGAAATGCGGGGGATAGATGATCCATGTGAGCATTTGCTTGCCGTCGGTGGTCTTCTGCCAACGCGGTACAACGGTGGAACGCTCGATCTGCGAGTAGATATTATCGTTCTCGTGGGTCAGTTGCGCCGGAGCGTGTAAGCCGTTTTCCGACTCTTGCTCGTCCATGTCCACGCAGTAGATTTCGTTGGCTTGGCGCATCGAGTGGCCCAGCAGATAAACATTGTGGTCGCAGATATCTCCGAGCCCGCGATCCCATTGCCCGTCGGTCAGTTTGGTGATTTGGCCGTTCAGGTCAGCGAGGTACAGTTGAACGGTGGCGTGCCAACATGCAGTGAAATACAGCGAGCTCTCGTTGCGCCCAGCGAACTCGTCGGCGTTGGTGTCCAGCGCCTTGCTGACGAAGGTCTTTTCGCCAGAAGCGAGATCCATGACCATCAGTCGGTTCTGGTCGCTCTCGTAGCCGTCACGCTCCATAGACAGCCATGCAATCATGCTGCCGTCGGGCGAATAAGACGGGTTGGTATCGTAGCCGCCGTTAGGCGCTGTGATGTTCTTCTCTTCGCGCGTGCGGATGTTAAAGAGGTAAATATCGCTGTTGGTGGAAACGGCGTAGTCGAGTCCGGTCTTTTTGCGGCAAGTGTAGGCAATCTCCTCATTATTAGGATTCCACGCCAGTTGCTCTATGCCGCCGAATGGCTTCATCGGGCACTCAAATGCGGTGCCTTCGAGGATGTTGAAGCCCTCGCCGAGTTTGGCGGACTTGATACGCTCGCCCTCGCCGTAGTACGTGATATTCAGGTCATAAACAAAAGGCTGTGGAGCGGTCTCGGTCCATTCGTCCCAGTGCTTGTACATCAGGTCCTCGTGCATGTGTCCCGTAGCCAAAGGCAGGTCAGGATATTTGTCGGCCGTAGAAGGAACGGTCTTTACCTGCTTGATAAGGATTATTTTGTCGCGCATAGGGGAGAGTAGGAAACCCTCGATATCCTCGGTGCCTTCCACCTGAACCTCCTCTTTGTCGCGGCGCAAGTAGAGCTTGCCGCCTTTAAGATAAGCGAGACAACCGCTATTACCGAACCATGCCGGATCGGAACCGGCGAACTCATCAAATGGATTTACCATTTGACCATTTACCATTTTCTCATTTGGCTTTTGTTCGTTCTCATACGGATTGCATATACGAATCCATGTGGTGGAGCGGTTCTCTTCGACGCTATAGTAACTGACGGTGTAGGCGAGCCAACCTGTTTCTATATCCGAAGCGACGCTACTGATGCGGCCCATAGCCCATAGGGCTTCGGGAGTCAGACGTCCGCCTTCGATGGTGATTTGCGGTTTGGTGATAGGCGCTTTTTGTTCCTCTTGTTTAGCGCACGAAGCACTCACTAATGCGATTGCTGCCATAAGAATAAGTCTAATACCTCTAATACCTTTATTTTTCATAATGTAAAAACTTTTGCGGGTGCAAAAGTAATACTTTTTTTTGACATGTGCAAGTTTTTAGCAATAAAATCAACAAAGATTTGTATAATTGAAATATTTATGTTACCTTTGCGCCCGAAAACAAGACAAAGGGTAAACTCTTAAATTTTGGTAATATGAGAAAACTTTTTTTTCTTTGCGCGCTGTGCGCAGTCAGCAACTTGTTCGCATGGGACTACGAACACATCAAAATCGACAGCCTTTATTACAATCTGAATGAAGGAGGCCAGGAGGCAGTGGTCGCAAGAGACACAGAAGACGATGACAATTACGCTAACCTCGGCGATACGCTTGTCATTCCCGAGTCAGTCATCTACAACGAAGTAACCTATACTGTCAAAGGTGTCGGTGAACATGCTTTTGATCGTTGCAAAAGCGTGAAATGCTTCCTGCTTCCTGAGAGTATTACATATATTGAGAGTAGTGCTTTTCAAAATAGCGACTTGGATTCCATCCGTTTTTCTTCTCACTTAGAGACTATAGGCAAATTTGCTTTTGGGGCTTGTATGCGACTGGGGAGTATCACAATCCCGGGTAGCGTAGAATTAATTGCGTACAGTGCTTTTTCTGGATGTCGCAATTTAAGGAAGGTGATTATCAGTAATGGAGTCCAAGAAATAGAAATGATGGCTTTTAAAACTTGTGCATTGGAGTCTATTGTTATACCAGCCAGTGTGACGGAAATTGGTACGCAGGCATTTGGAGAATGTAATAATCTGTCGTCAGTAACCTTCAATGACGGCTTGGAAAGTATAGGTTCGCAAGCATTTTTGAAATGTAATTTGTCATCCGTTGATATTCCCGCCAGTGTTACATCTATTAGAGGCGATGCCTTTGGACTGAATGCAAATCTGACGGCAATTAACGTATCGGCAGACAATACTGTGTATTCGTCCGAAGATGGAATAGTATTCAATAAAGACAAGACTGTGATTGTTCTATATCCAAACGGGAAACAAGGCGAGTATAGTATACCAAGCAGTGTGACGAGTATTGGTGACCATGCTTTTCATGATCGCAAAAAATTGACTTCGATTGTTATTCCGACGGGAGTGGAAAATATCGGCGAATTTGCTTTGGGTGGATGCGATAATTTGAGTTCCATCATCTGCGAAGCATTAGTGCCGCCTACTTGTGGATTTAAGGTGTTTGATAGCCTCAATAAGTCCATTCCGCTTTATGTGCCTGCAGGTAGCATAGCCGATTATCAGGCTGCCGACCAGTGGAAAGACTTCACGAACATCCAAGCCCTGCCGACAACAAGCTTTGGCGATGTACAAAGTGACGATGTACAATGTACAAAGGTGCTGCGTGACGGTCAGTTGCTGATTGAGAAGAACGGTAAGACGTACAATGCATTGGGCAATTATGCAAAATAATTGTCTTTTGCCGGGTGCTCATTGGCAATAATAGCCGGAGCAACAAAAGGACATCACAGAGCCGCCTTGTTTGGGCGGTTTTGTGTGTTTATAAACCCCGATAAAACCCCGTACAAACCTCGATAAAAGTTCGACTTGCCTTCGAGATGAGTTCGATATGCGTTCGATGCAGTTAAGAGTGGCTTGAGAGTGGCTGATTGACCGCTGTAAAGTCTAGGATTGACGGCTAATCGACCCACAATTATCTCAAGAAAACCCGTAGATAACTTCGAAATGAATAAGACTGACAATGTAGCATAGCAGAAACGAGAGAAAAAAGCTTTGCGAAAAAAGTATCGGAAAATTTGCATTTTTGAAAAAAAAGTATTATCTTTGCAGCGGATTTTGGAATGAGGTTAATAATGTTCTATCTAAATACCATCCTATTGGACAAACATCCAATAACATTTCTATGAGTAAACACAAGTGCCTTGCGCACTTACTAATGCAAATAATTAACATTATTAACCAGAGCCTGACGGCTCGCTATATAGTTCTAAAATTATGAAAAAGACATTTACCTTGTTGGCAACGGCAATGTTTTCTTTACAATTATTGTATGGAAGACCAGCTTCTCAAGCCCCGATTACCTACAAACAACCAGATGGATCAAAATTGACCTTATTCTGCAAGGGAGACGAGTATGGCTATTGGGTAGAGACATCTAATAACGACATAATTGTTAGAGACGACAAAGGCTATTTTGAATATGCTACAATTGTCAATAATGAAGTTGTAGTATCAGGCATCCGAGTCAAGATTAATGCCGATGGCAATGTAATGGCTTCCCCTAAAAACATTTCTAGTAGGAATAGTATTTGTGAACTAATATCTAAACAACGTAATACTATTCGCAATCAATTAGATTCTTTAAACGAAATTGGGAATGACCAATTGATGCAGCAACAAAGGGCGCAGAAAGCACAATCGTCCTCCGTGACGCCATTACCACAAGTAAAGAAACAAAAAGTCTTATGCATATTAATGCAGTTTCCAGACAAGCCTTTTTCAAAGACTAAAGCAGACATTGATAGCATGTGGAACGGACGAAATTATCATGAAGCCGGTTCGCAAGGAAGCGTGTGGAAGTTTTATAAAGAGAATTCCTATGATTATGTGGATGTGAATGCAACTATTGTAGGACCATTTACTGCAAACTATAAGTATTCTCACTATAAAAGAACTGGTGTATTGGTTAATACCATGGCTCCCGAATTTGTAAGAGAAGCTATTAATAAAGCAATAAATGCTGGCGTAAAGCTTAAGGACTACGATATGAATGGAGATAACGTTGTGGATGCCGTCCACGTTGTCTTTGCCGGGTACGAGACTTGTTCGTTCAACGAATCAATAGGAATATTTTGGTCACATCAAGGACAAACATTAGTCCCACAAGGATTATATAGAACATGGAAATATATGCTGACCCCAGAACTATCAGGCAATTCTGGAACTCAAATTGCCGACATAGGGGGTGTTTGTCATGAATACGGCCATATTTTAGTAGCGCCTGATTTCTATGATACGGATAAATAAAGTAGTGGAGGAAAATACCCGGGAACTGGATACTATGATGTAATGGGAGATGGAAACTGGAATGGTTCAGGAGATGGTAGATGTCCTGCTCACCACAATCCCTATACAAAAATTTTTATATATGGGTGGGCTATGCCTTCAAATTTGATACTTCCTACTCCAAATAGAAAATTATACACTCTCAGGCCTTCGCATATATACAATGATCTGTACATTATGGTGAATAAACCCCCAGACGAAATATTCATTATTGAAAACAAACAAAGAATAGAATTCAACTCTGCTATTCCAAACAGTGGACTTCTCATATATCACATTCACAAATATATGCAAAGTGCAATTCCGTTAAACGCCGTAAATGTCCGGCATCAACAAAGATGTTACATTGTAAACGCTGGTGCGACTTCA
>JAEEHO010000044.1 GCA_016280845.1 Paludibacteraceae bacterium
GGCTGAACGCTTGAATGAGATAGGCGTAGAACTCTACCAGATAACGTCGGTTCATGATACACGTGAACATATTGTCGCTGCATTGAATGAAGCATTCAGCCGCGCCGATATAGTGCTGACAACCGGCGGTTTAGGCCCAACCAACGATGATATCACCAAACATGTTTTATGCGAGTATTTCGGAACACATCTTGTTGAGGATGCGCGTGTGCGTACGCATATTCAGCAACTCTACAGCACACGTCCTGATGTACTCAATCGATTGACTGCTACACAATGGCTTGTTCCGGAATCCGCTGAAATACTGGAGAATAGAGTAGGTAGCGCACCGCTCATGGTATTCCACCATGGTCATCAACTGTTGGCTTCCATGCCGGGCGTTCCGTATGAGATGAAAGTCGCAATGGAGGAACAGATTCTTCCGTATATAGGCAAACAAACTGCCAGTATAATCCATAAGACACTGCAGGTTACCGGAATTCCTGAGTCTGCATTGGCTATTCTTTTGGAGGACTACGAGCGCCAAATGCCGTCAACCGTTCACTTGGCATACTTGCCCAAAGATGGCATCATACGTCTGCGCCTTTCTTCTTATGGCGACAATAGTGAAGCAGAAATGCTGTCGCTTTTCGACCGTCTGAAAGAATTGGTTCATGACTATATGATTGCTGATAGCGATGCTCCGTTGGAGGTATTGGTGGGCGAACGACTCAAACAATTGGGACAGACTGTTGCTACCGCAGAATCGTGTACCGGAGGCAAATTGGCATCGCTGCTCAACAAGCATGCCGGCAGTTCGGCCTTTTATCTCGGATCGGTCATCAGCTATGACAACAGCGTGAAAACGAAGCTGTTAGGCGTGTCCGAAGAATTGATAAAAACGCACGGTGTAGTCAGCGAAGAGGTAGTTAAGCAGATGGCTTGCGCCGTTCGCACCCTGCTCGGCGCAGATTATGCTATCGCCACCAGCGGTATTGCAGGTCCGGCAGGTGGCTCGGAGCAAAAGCCCGTAGGCACCGTATGGATAGCATGGGCAACACCTAAGAATACATACGCCGAGCGCTTTCAACTAGGCAAACTGCGCGAACAGATAACCGATCGCGCATGCATGAAGGCATTGGTCAAACAATTGGAAATCCTAACTGAACAACTATAAAACAACAAGCCAAAAATGAATTCACTCGAATCATTTTTGTTCAGCCCGTCCATCACACAATCGCTCTTGTGGTTGACCATAGTGATGACCATCGGTCTATGGTTGGGCGAGAAAGCGAAGATACGAAAATTCTCGCTTGGGGTAACGTGGGTGCTGTTCGTCGGCATAGCGCTAGCCTCGGTAGGCGTGCGCATCGACCACAGCGTGGCGCAGTTTGCCAAAGATTTCGGTCTTATTCTGTTTGTCTATTCCATCGGTCTGCAGGTCGGCCCGTCCTTCTCTCCGTTCAAGAAGAGCGGTCTGCAACTCAATATGCTGGCTGCCGCCATCGTACTGATGGGCTGCGTGTGCGCCATTGCGCTGCACTACATAACGGGTATCAATATGGCCACCATGGCCGGCGTGATGTCCGGTGCCACCACTTCCACACCATCGTTGGCAGCGGCGCAACAGGCCTATTTTGATATAACGGGCCACTCCGATCCCAATATTGCAACTGGCTACGCCGTGGCCTATCCTCTTAGTATAGTGGGAGTTATACTGACATTCGAACTGATTCGCCGCGCTTTTCGCGTACAACTGCCCGAAGAGGAGAAACGCCTGCGTATAGAGGCACAGTCCAAAGACGGCGAACCCGTATGTGTTGATGTTCGGCTCAACAACCCGCAATTGGACGAATTGGATCTCAACGAACTGAAACTCGTGTGTCCGGTCAAGGAGATGGTTGTCAGCCGCGTTATCCGTCCTGATGGCTCAGACGAACTGGTCAACGAGCAGACTACGTTCCGCAACGGCGACACACTGCGTATCCTGACCGACAAGCAGCATACAGACGCACTGCGTTTGCTGGGGCTGATGAAGGACTATAACCTGAAGGCGCAGAAGGAGAAATCCGACCACCTGATATCCAGACGTATAGCTGTAACCAAGCCCGAGTGCAACGGCAAGCGTATCCGTTCGTTCAATCTGCGACAGCAGTACCACGCCACCATCACGCGCGTCAGCCGTGCCGGAATAGACCTGCTGGCTACGCCCGATATGATTCTGCAACTGGGCGACCGACTGATGGTGGTAGGAGACCGCGACGACGTACAGCGCGTAGCGGACACATTCGGTAACGAGCTCAAACGTCTGGACACACCACACCTGCTGCCGGTCTTCTTCGGTATAGTGCTGGGTATATGCGTTGGACTATTGCCTATACCACTACCCGGACTGGGACAGACATTCAAACTCGGACTGGTGGGTGGTTCGCTCATCGTGGCTATTCTCATCGGCCACTACGGACCATACTACAATATGGTCACCTTCTCGACCACCTCAGCCAACATGATGTTGAGGCAAGTCGGGTTGACACTCTTTCTAGCTGCGCTGGGCCTGAGCGTAGGTGAACAGTTCGTTCCCACGCTGGTCAACGGCGGCTATCTATGGATAGGCTACGGATTCATCATCACCATCGTTCCGCTGCTCACCGTGGGCTGCATAGCCTACAAGTGGCTGCATATCAATTACTTCAAAGTAGTCGGTCTGCTCATCGGATCGATGACAACAGCCATGGCACTGCCGTACGCGCAGTCGTTGTCCAACGAGAACAACCAGGCGGCTGTGTGCTACGCAACGCTCTATCCGTTCACAACTTTCTTGCGCGTGATGGCCGGTCAACTGCTCGTCCTCTTCTTCTGCTCGTTCACCGCACCAGACACTATCGCCACACCGCAACTGCTGCCACAGGCTATTAATACGCCTGCGGGCGAAGAGTACGGACCGGTGCTGACCATTGACGATCAGACCATCTATTTCGTGGGATTGAACCGCGAGGACGGCAGTCAAAGCGAAGACATTTATTACTCCCGACGCGACGCACGTACGGGCGAGTGGGGTACTGCACGCCGCATCATCGAACTAAGTATGCCCAATCGCAACGAAGCGCCAACGGCCCTAAGTGCCGACGGACGGACTATGCTGCTCTTTGTTGAAGGACGCATGTGTTTCAGCGTCAAGACCGCACACGGTTGGTCCGACCCGCGACCGCTTCCCAGATACTTGCAAATAGGCAACTGGCAGGCAGACGCCATGATTACAGCCGACGGTAAAGCACTTCTTTTTGCTGCCAATCACCCTGCGAACAGCGGTGAGAAACCGAGTTTAAATATCTTCGTTAGCGAAATGGGAGAACAGGGATGGAGTCAACCGTACTCTATAGGTCCGGCCATCAACACACCAGGCATGGAGCGATCGCCCTTCCTGCACCCAGATATGCACACTCTCTATTTTTCGTCTGACCGCGAAGGTACACTTGGCGATCTGGATGTGTGGGTCAGCCGACGACTGAGCGATACGTGTTGGAACTGTTGGTCCGAACCAGAGAACATGGGACCGCAAATCAATACCACCGGACGCGACTGCTGGTACAAGATCACGACGGACGGACGAACCGCCTACTATGCACAGAAAGAGGGCAAACGCCATGATATATACGCCATAGCCATGCCGGAAGACAAACGCCCAGAGAACATCACTGTTCTTAAGACAAACCAGGCGGTCGCCATCGACAATCTGTTGTTCGAGACCAATAAGGCCGTCATTCTGCCCGCATCGCTGCCCGAACTAAAACGCATAGCCGAGTTCGTTCAGACCTATGGCTACAAGGTGCGTTTGGCCGGACACACCGACAATGTGGGTAAGGCTGAGGACAATTTGCAATTGTCGCGCGACCGCGCCGAATCGGTTCGCCAACAACTGATAGACTACGGCTGCGACTCGCAATCAGTCAGCGCAAATGGATACGGAGACACACAACCCATAGCAGACAACACTACCGACGAAGGACGCCGGCAGAACAGACGCGTGGAGATTACGCTATTGCCCTAAAGAATAGTGATTAGGCTAAAGAAGCTTGACGATATCTTTCTCTATCTCGTCCGGCTTGGTCACCGGCGCATAGCGCTCAACGACATTACCTTCCTTATCGACAAGAAACTTGGTGAAATTCCACTTGATGGCTTTTCCAAAGGTACCGGATTTCTGCTCTTTGAGCCACTTGTAGAGTGGGTCAGCCTCTTCACCATTCACCTTGATCTTGGCAAACTGCGGGAAAGAAACATTATACTTCAATTGACAAAAACTAACGATCTCTTCCTCCGTGCCCGGTGCCTGACCGGCAAACTGGTTGCAGGGAAAATCCAGAACAACCAAACCGTTGTCCTTATATTTCTTATACAATGACTCCAAGCCTTCGTATTGCGGCGTGAAGCCACAGCCTGTGGCAGTATTAACAACAAGAAGCACTTTACCTTTGTACAGATCGAGTTTGACCGGCTGTTTCTTAGTGTCCAGCACCGTAAAATCATAGATTGTCATGGTCGCAGGGAATTTTAAGTGGTTAATTACTGCGGCAAAGGTACAAAAAAGAATTGATATACGCAAATTAATCGCGCTATTTTTGTCGGTGCATACGAAAATACGCACCACAATGCGTGCACTTGCTATAGTCCGAATGGGGGTTATCCGAATAGTATCTGTTGTTCGAAAGACGATAGCTGCTTTCCGTAAGACGGTTACTACCATCCTCCGCCTCTAGATATAGATTTAATAATATCTCTTTGATTCGTTCTATCATTGCGTAAATCATACCAAAATAATCAAACTAAAATAAGAAGTATATCCGTAACAAGCGTACAGGTTATAAGAAAAGTTGTGCAAAGTTAACAAATATTTGTGAACAATGCAAGAAAAAAGTGTGAATTTTTATTACTACAAATGTGAATACATAAATATGTGCATGCGTTCACATATGTTATATTCACAAATAACAACAAATAACAGTAAATGCGCACAGTACTGACCCTATGTACAAAAAAAGAGTAGGGAAGTTCTACTTCTGGAAATCGCGCCTTAATCCCTTTAAAAATTGTTCCACGGCAGTGGTGAATAATGAATATTTTCATATGTAATTGCCAATAAATCAGTAAATATATGATTTACTTCACGTTTCGCTTTAAGATAAGGGCTACATACACAAGAAAAGGCTTATCACAATTGTGAATATTACGTCATCTAATGTTAAATTAATTGATACTCTGCACTTTATCGCGCTTATATAAAGTAAAGTAGCCCTTATCTAACAGCACATAGTAGCTAAAAGATGCCTATTAGACCCCAAATATACTATTATATGGGCTTACAGATCACTTTTAACAATACACATCTATGCATTCACAATTGTGAGCACAATTATTTATTTATTTTATTTACATCTGTGTATGTTTGTTTTGCAAAAAAATGTATAAACATTTGTGTAATTCACATTTATTTTGTATCTTTGCAGCGTTTTTCAATCACAATAATACAAAACGACTGATCGTTTAACCATTAAACGTA
>JAEEHO010000045.1 GCA_016280845.1 Paludibacteraceae bacterium
CGTTCCGCAGTGCAATCTGTCATTGCCGTTCACGGTCATTGTACGCTACGCCTCTTCGGTTATTACCCAGCGTTGGAACGATGTGCTTGCTATCCGCAACAGCGATTACAACGGCGGTTTCGAGTTCGATTCCGTTCAGTGGTACTTGGGCAATACGCCTATCGATGGTGCAACCGGATTCAATTATTATGCCGGCGATGGTATCCATCTGAACTTCGGCGCATCCTATAGCGCGTTGCTCACACGTCGCGACGGTGTCAAACTCTTTACCTGTCCGTTCATACCTGCAGAAGTAGATGCCGATATCTCGGATATGCCTACACTTGTTCCGCCGTCATCGCCGATGTTGATCAAGGGTAAAGGTTCAGCTTCCTGGTATGATATACTCGGACGCCCGTACCATATGCAGCCGTTCAACGACTCGGATATCACTTCGCCGAGCGTGCAAGGTTACTACCTGCTCGTGCTGCAGTATCCTTCCGGTCGCCGTACCGTTCACTCTATATTGGTGAAGTAACATGTTTGACTTACCCCGATAAGTTTAAAGGCACATCTGCATAAGGTGTGCTTTTTTGTGCTTATATTTTGTTAGCCGGAATTTGCAAAAAGAAAGATTTTTTTGTTTTGCAGAGCAAAATGTTTGCCGTTTGAAAAATTTATTATACCTTTGCAATTGTTTTTAGTATAATCATAATCAAAATGTGTTTTTTACTGATAGTATGAAAAAGAAACTGTTCATTGTAGCCTTTCTATCGATGGCTTTTAGTTTGAACGCAGCGGAGCGTACTCCCGAAGATGCTTTGCGTATTGCCGGACAATTCGCTTCGCAGACTAATCTGCACCGCGCACCCGCCAAGTCTTCAAAAAGCAATGACCAATACCGGGTTGTTGCCAAGGGCGATGCTTATTACGCTATTACTACCAACGATAGTTATGTATTGGTCTCTGCTGACGATCGTCTGCCCGAAGTGCTCGGCTATAGCGATAGTGGTTCTTTTGATACAGATAATTTGTCACCTGCTTTTCGCTTTTGGTTGGCTTGCTACGACGAAGAGTTGGCTGCCATGGATCAGAACCGGTCGGCAATACAAAGAGCGCCTCGTAAGATACCGGAGGTGCGCCCGTTAGTTAAGAGCAAATGGAACCAACGTGCTCCGTTCGATAATCTCGTGCCTGCCCGTAATGCCGATGGCGACAAGTGCGCCACGGGTTGTGTAGCTACGGCTATGTCGCAGATCATGTTCTTCCATCGTTACCCGCAGCAAGGTACAGGTTCGCACTCTTATTCCTGGACATGTAAGAGTAATTCGAGTATATCGGCTACGCTGTCCGCTGATTTCGGTGCTACAACGTATGGTTGGGCCAATATGCGCAATGATTATCGTTCCGATTATACCGAAGCGCAGGCCGCAGCTGTAGCAACGTTGATGTACCATTGTGGTGTGTCTGTCGATATGAACTATGGCAATACCAGTAGCGCCCATACCGAAGATGTGCCTTGGGCACTCAAAACGTATTTCGGTTATGATGCCAACTATCAGCGTATTCGCAAGGATATGTATCCCGGCGATAGTATCAATACTATTATTGCAGCCGAATTGGCTGCTCGTCGCCCGGTGCTGGTTAGTGGTAGGAATAGCGAAGGCGGTCACGCCTTTATCTGTGACGGATGTGATGAAGACGGGCTTTTCCATATCAATTGGGGATGGGGCGGTAGCAACGATGGTTATTATCGTATCTCCACGCTCAATCCGAACGGAACCCAAGGTGTCGGTGGCACCACTATGGGATATAATCAGAAAGTATCATTCTTTATCGGCCTCCAACCTGCTACCGAAGGAACGCCTATTCCTATTCCGCAGATTGCTACTACCACTATCTCTGTTAGTAGCGAATCTCTCAGCCGTTCCTCTTCATTCTCTCTGTCTATTACCGAGATGCACAACTACGGTTTGACGGACTTCAATGGCTCGTACGGAGTGGCTATCTATAACGAAGATGAGACGCAACTGATCGCTGTTCTCAAGCAGAAAAGCATATCGTTGAATGCTAATTATTATAAGACTTCTGCACTGACGCTTAGCAGTCTGACTATTCCTAATTCCGTTCCTGCCGGTATCTATCATCTGTGCGCAGTCTATAAGGATGCTAACTACGGATGGATGCGAATGATGTGTACCGAGGATGATTATTACCGCACGTTCGAACTGACGGATACTCAGGTCACTTTCCTTCCTAATAATGCTGATCCGGAATTGACGATCACTTCCGCTTTGTCCTTCCCCGAGGGAACGAATGCCGATTCTATACCCCAGTCCGGTATCCCTGTCTCTTTTGAAGTTAAGAATATCGGTGGAACTTTCACTGGACAGATATCTGCTCGTATCTATTACGGCTCTTTCTTGAAAGGAACCTACGAGATAGTTGATTCGGTGATCCTTCGCCGTAACCAGACACTCAGTATGGCGTTGCAGCAGCCGTTTAATATGGATACGTTATCGTATAATACGAAGTACAAGATGCAGTTGTGTTGGCGCAGTAATCCTAAGGATGATTGGAGCCACCTTACCCCGAAAAATTCAGGAGCACTCCAATTCAAACTTTTCGATCCTGAATACCACTTGTCATTGACGGAGGCTATTTATTATGATCGCAACGACAGTGTGCCCCGTAGCAATGCCAACCTGCATTATTCGATTCGCAATACAGGCGCTCCGTTTGACGGCGAACTGCAACTGACCTTCCTCCAAGATGCAGTAGTGTGTGGTCGAAGCGAAATACGCCAGGTGCATATTGCTACCAACGAAACGCTTTCTGATTCGTTCAGCGGTCCGTTAGACTTACAGCCCGGTATCTACGATGTCGTTCTGCGCTATCGTGACAGCGAGGGCGATTGGCAGGAATTCTGGGATAGCAACAATCATAATCTTGGCGCAGTCATAGCTACGGTCTATGATGATACGCTAATAACTACAGGTCTCATCAATGGGCAATCAGCAACCACCAGTCGGCAATTGCTGATGCGCCTCGGCGCTTACGACCTCTATCTCGTCACCACGCGCAGCGGTGATAGGGTAGAGCGCAAGAAGGTCTTCCTTCCCTGTAACCCATAACCCGTCTCCCCCTTAAAGCAATCCGTCACATCTCTTGGCGGATTGCTCTGTATATCGTTACATAGATATAGTTGTAGAAGTGATAACCGCTTTCGCCGGGTTTCAGGCTCCGTCTGTATTCCGCGTACTTGGCTTCCCATTCTTTGCGTAATTCCGGATCGCGTTCTATGTCGTGTGCGGTTCGCTGTGCCGCTTTGATCATCTCTCGATTCCGCGTCGCGGCATCCGACCATTTGCCTTCGTGGAAATGGTAGTAGTACAGCTCGTGCCATCTGCTGCCGTCCTTGTCATAACTCTTTTCGCCATAGTCATGACGACGAACCACAAGACGTCTGCAGTTCTTTTGTCCTTCTTTTGCGTTGTCTATCGCGCCCCACATGGACGCTATCCCGTCTGAAAATGTAACTTTTGCCATATATCTATACTTTCTTTGTTCTATCTTGACGATATCGAGCCGAATAGTGGTCATCCTCGAGACAATCCTAGACTATACTCGAGGCATTTAGCCACCTTTCAGCTACTCTTCGCCTGTGCTTGTTTTTGTATTGTCGCTCTGTCGCTCTTGTCGCTATTTTATATTTGTTTCTTTTTCAGTTGGTTATACAAAATATAGAGAAAAAAATAGCGACAAGAGCGACAGAATGTCATCCTATTTTCTTATATTCTCCGTAGTGAGTCTTTACTATAAGCCCTTTTTCTATCCATGTGACATTCCATCTTTCAGCAGTTCGCTTTGATATACCCTGGCGTTGTGCTTCTTCTGCTAAATCTTTGTGATCATACGTTGTATTCAATTGCTCAAAGAGGATTGTTCTTTGGTCCAGTGGTTTGACTTCCGGCACTATGGCCTGTTGCTCTCCTTCTATCATCTGATATGTTGCTGCCATATGGAGCAATAGTTTGTTGCCAATTAGTTCTGCGTTTTGATAATCTTCGTCTCTGCATATCCATGCCTCTTTTCCTTTTCCCCTCATTGCTGATAGAATCATGGCGATACGGATTATATTTACCGCCATGCGGAGAACTAC
>JAEEHO010000046.1 GCA_016280845.1 Paludibacteraceae bacterium
AGTTCACCACCACTGCCGGTTTGACATGTCTGGCGGGTTGCGTGCTGCTGACCAGAGGAACGCCACGAGCGCAATGGTCAGGCGTGGGCTTTGTGTTCATAGCGGCTCTGATACGCTTTGTCGCTGCCGGACTGGTGGGACTGCTGATGGCGCCCATCATCATCTATTCGTTGGGCTGGCAATGGCGTCAATGGCGTAAGTATGTGCCGATAGTGGTGATGCTGGGTTTGGTGGTCGGTTGCCGTATGGCGAACGCCGCCACCTACAAGGCCGATCCGGAGTGGCAGAACTACCGCGAGTACAATCTGCTGCGGGCGCAACTGAACGATAATCCCAATGCTTATACCCACGAGGTGCAGAGCCATCTGCCTGAAGGTATAGACTTGATAGACTATGTGTTGCTGCTGCGTTTTATTCCCGATCCGGAACAGATCGACCTGGCTGCCATACGCAAGTTGAGCGCCACGGTGGGTAGTGTACCTTTTGCACGGCAGATACACAATGTGCATAGGCTCGACAAGTATGCCGTTGAGATGTCAATCATGATACTGATTCTGGGGATGATGATCATCACAACGCACAACAACCGCAAGTTCTGGTTTTTGGTGCTGTATAGTGTGCTGATTGCCGTACTGATGGTCCATGTTAGTCTGGACGGTTTCCTCAAAAATCGCGTGTTTATCTGCATCTTGCTGCCGATACTGATCACCTATTTCATGCTGATGCCCGACACAACGGGCCGGCGGCGCAAGTTCGCGTTGTGTGCGGCTATGTTGCTGCTGGGTGGATGCTATGTGTGGAAAACGGCGCAGACGGCTGCCAACAAGAATTATGTCCGCTACCAGTGGACTCGTCTGCAGCAGCCTATGCTGGAGCAATATGTGCCGGACGATGCCTATGTGGTGACGCTGGGAACATACATGAGCATGGAGGCGGTCAATCCGTGGCGGGTGTGGGATTATCCGTTCCACAAGTATGTGCTGGGGTGGATGACATGGATCCCGTTCAATACGCCTGTGGCCAGCAGTTACCGCGGTCTGCTGCGTGACGATATGTATATCTTCACAACCAACGAATACAACCGCGAGCGAACGGCTATCCCGCGTATTCGTGAACAGATAGAGAAACATTACGGAGTGCCGACCCGTGTCCGGCCTATTTGCCATAACGGCAGGTATGCCCTGATTCAACTGAAAGTGGCGGAACAACCCGCAGCAAACAAGAACAAAAACAAACGACGCTCCAAGTAGAGAACAACAAATGAAAAAGACAATAGCAATCATAGGAGCCAGTTATCTGCAGCGCCCGCTGGTAGAGAAAGCTAAAGAGATGGGCCTGCGCACAATATGTTTCGCCTGGGCGGATGGAGCTGTGTGCAAGAATATATGCGATCGGTTCTACCCCGTCAGTATAGTGGAGAAAGAAGAGATTCTGGATACCTGTCGCGAAGAGCAGATAGCCGGCGTTTGCACCATAGCCAGCGATGTGGCGGCTCCTACGGTGGCCTATGTGGCACGCGAGATGGGGCTGACGGCCAACAGCTACGAGTCCGCGCTGCGTGCCAACAACAAGTTTCTGATGCGCGAGGCGCTGACGAAGGCAGGAGTGCCGTGTCCGGGGTATCTAATGGCGAAGGGCGAATGGGCGAATGGCGAAAGTACAAAGGGACAATGTACAATGTACAAAGGACTCGAGTTGCCGCTGATAGTCAAGCCAAGCGACCGAAGTGGCAGTATGGCTGTCACCAAAGTAACGGAGTGGGCTGATCTGGAAGAAGCAGTACGCCAAGCGCAAGAGGCGTCGTTCAAGCATGAAGCGATGGTGGAGGAGTTCATCGAAGGACGCGAGATCAGCGTAGAGATGATTTCCTGCCGCGGCAAGCACTATGCGCTGCAGATAACCGACAAGGTGACAACCGAAGCACCGCATTTTGTGGAACTGGCGCACCACCAGCCGTCCGACTTGCCGGCAGATACGCAAGCACATATCTTTGACCTGACACGCCGTGCGTTGGACGCATTAGGACTAACCGAAGGTGCCAGCCACTCGGAGTATAAGATAACCAGCGAGGGACAAATCTATGTCATGGAGATCGGAGGCCGCATGGGCGGCGATTTCATCGGCAGCAATCTGGTGCAACTGAGTACGGGCTACGATTTTCTGCGCGGCGTGATAGAGGTGGCTTTGGGCCAAGAGATCCATCCGCAGCCGAAAGCGCTGGCGCACAGTGGTGTTTATTTCTTGAGCGGCGAGACGCCCGAGGTGAAAGAGTATATTGACCATGCGGACCGTTATCCTGAGATAGTGATGGCCGAGCAGACCGACCCCGTACTCCGTCCGTTGACCTGTAGCGGCGACCGCAGCGGATACTTTATATACAAAAGCGACAAACGCTTCAATCTTTAACTCTTTAACTCTTTAACTCCTTCAAATGAAATATACTCAATCTCTCTCGGTGGTAGTGCCGATCTATAATGACGAAGAGGTTATCTCCGAACTGCTGCGCCGCCTGACGGCTGTGTTGCGCGAGATAGTCGGCGACTATGAGATTATTCTGGTGGATGACGGCAGTCGTGACCGTTCGTGGCAGGCGATGCAGACCGAGCGCACCAACTACGACCATCTGCGTATCGCCCATCTAAGCCGCAATTTCGGTCAGCAGAACGCTATAGCGGCGGGTCTGTCGCTGACAACCAAAGACCTGATTGTGCTGATGGACAGTGACTTGCAGGATCGCCCAGAAGATATACCTGTGCTCATCGACGCCCTATTGGCTAACGAGCAAGCCACTATGGCTATCGCCCAGTGGGAGCAACGCAAGGACAGCCGGATGAAGATAGCCGTTTCGCGTCTGTTCCAGCGCGTGAGCAACAGCATAACGGATATACACACCATGCCGCGACTGGGTATCTTCCGCGTGATGAAAAAGAGCGTGGTGGACGAGTTGCGCAATTTCCCCGAACGCACGGCTACGGCCGTCAGTCTGCTCTACTATATTGGCAGCAAGTATGTGGCAGTGCCGCTCAAGCGTGACGCACGGTTTGCCGGCACGAGCGGATACAACCTGAGCAAGATGCTCAATCTCACTTTTGCGCGTATCTTCTCGTTCTCCATGTTCCCGATACGCATGGTGACCTATATGGGCGCATTGCTCTGTTTCGGCAGTATGATTGCTGCCCTAGCGCTGGTTGTCTACAAGATCATGGGCAATGTGCTGGCCGGTTGGACCAGTATGATGGTGCTCATGCTGTTTCTATTCGGACTCAATTTTGCCTTCCTCGGCATATTGGGTGAATATATCGGACGTATCTTCCTCGAGACCAAGCAGCGCCCGAACTATATAATCGAACAAGTGCTATGAGAAAAGTAGTAGTCTTAGGCGGTCTGGGCAACGGTGCCATTGTGGCGGCCGCTATCGAACATGCGCGCCGAATGGGTGCCACTGATCTGCAGGTGGAGGGTTTCCTCAATGACCGTACGCCTGTGGGCGAGATGATCGATATGTTTCCCGTGGTCGGTCGGGTAGAGGAGGCCAAGCGTCTGCTCGATGAGGGCTATTGGTTCATCAATACTATCCTGCGCATCGACGGCAACCGCGAACGGATTGCTATGTTCGAGAGTCTGGGACTTCCCGATGACCGTCTCGCCACTTTCGTCCACCCGATGGCTTATGTGGCGCCTAGCGTGCAACTCGGCCCGGGCTGTGTTGTCATGCCTAATGTGTCTATGTCGCCCGGCACCCGATTGGGCAAGAATTGCTTTATGATGGTCGGTTCCATGATGGGCCATGACAATATCGTCGGCGACTATTGCCACATAGCGGCACAAGCGGCTGTGGGCAGTTATCTGCATATAGGTCGTGGTGTGCATATCGGGCTGAATGCCACAGTGATAGAGAACCTCACGATAGGCGACTACGCCACACTCGGTGCTGGCGGCGTACTGACTAAGAATATAGGCGAACGCGAGATATGGGCAGGCAATCCCGCCCGCTTCCTCCGCATGGCAGAATAATGGATAATCAGCAACTAAATATTAAGCACGTTCTGGCACTGGTGGGCATTAACATGGTTTATGCCTGCGTGGGTGTGTGTACCAAGCTGGCATCGCAGCAGCCGACGTTCTCGTGGATGTACATCCTTTTCTTCGGCGCGGCTATTGCCGTGATGGGCGTTTATGCTGTGCTGTGGCAACA
>JAEEHO010000047.1 GCA_016280845.1 Paludibacteraceae bacterium
ATGGCAGCGCGTTATCCGCAGATTGGTCCAGTCTCAGTACGTTTTCGCAAGAATATACCTTTTGGCGCCGGTTTAGGCGGCGGCAGTAGCGACGCAGCGCATATGGCCATTGCGCTCAACGAACTATTTGGCCTGGGGCTAAGCCGCGAGCAGTTGGCGCAAGAGGTGCGTCCATTGGGGGCCGACTGTCCTTTCTTTGTATATAATACACCATGCTACGCCACAGGCATAGGCGACGAGCTGGCTCCTATAGAACTGGATATGAGCGGTTTGCGCATCATTATGATAAAGCCGAACGAAGGTGTATCTACGCGTGAGGCCTACAGCGGCATTACCCGTCATCCCGAAGCTGAAGGACAGATCAAGTCTGTTTTCTCTCAACAAGACGAAGATTTGCTTTCGATTATAAGTCATTCATCATCAGCCTTTATCAACGATTTTGAGGCATCAGTTTTTCCTCACCATCCGGCGATTGAGCACATTAAAAAGCGCCTGCTCGACGCAGACGCTCTGTTTGCAAGTATGACTGGTAGCGGATCAACCGTTTACGGGCTTTTTGAGGATGATACGGAAGGTAGTACCAACGCCCGGCTGCGAGTGCTTGAGCAGGAGTTTGCCTCCATGGTACTGCTCAACGATACGCTTGCTAAGCGGTAGTCCCAAGCCCCAACCTCTTTCTTTGGTTGTGAATCCGGCATCAAAGATACGACGTTGTGTCTTTGTGTCCATGCCTTTTCCAGTATCAATGATGTCCAGCATCAAGTCATGTTCATTCTCATGTATTTGCAATGTGATAGAGCCTTCGCCCGCCATAGCATCTACAGCATTCTTGAGCATATTCTCTACAACCCATTGCATCAGCGGAGCATTGAGCATCACTATGCGTTGCACGCTATAGAGGCCTTCATCATTAATAATCACCTTATTGCTCATGCGCGTGCGCATGTATGACACTGCATTCCTGATAACATCCACCCAATCGCCGGATGTCAGTTCCGGTTCGCTACCTATCTTTTGAAAACGATCAGCTATCATTTGCAGGCGCTCGATATCTTTTCGCATCTGCGGCACGTAAGTGTCGTTTGGATACTCGTCTGCTAGCAATTGTTGCCATGCGTTGAGCGAAGAAATAGGCGTTCCCAACTGGTGTGCTGTCTCCTTGCTCAGTCCGACCCACAATAGATTTTGTTCGCTACGTTGAGCCGTCAGCATTACTACGACTGCTATTACTATAAAGATAAAAATGAGCGCAAACTGTGCATAAGGCACATAGTGCAGACGTGTAAGTAACTGACTATCTTCCCAGTAGATATACTGAGTCATCGTCTCATCTATCTTCAGTTCGATAGGACCGTGTAGCGAACGTGGATCGGGGACCGGTTTCTCCACATTACGGCTGGCCAATATATTGCCATCGGCATCACATATATATACAGGAATAGTGGTATTTCCCTCAATGATTGATAACGCAAAATCGATATCCTTGCCTTCTTCAGCTATGACCAATTGGTGTTCTGCTTCCGCCCAAATGGCCATATTCTTTTGTTCCTCTTGCTGCAACAGGCGCGCAAGATTATTGGTAAATAGTACCGAGGCGGCTACGATAATCATAGCCACCACCAGTACTATTGTTCCGATCTTTCTATTGTTCATGTAGAAGTGTTACTTGAATGGTATTAGACTTGACTTGTCTTATTATCCCAGCATAGTCAGCAGTACGCCGGCTGCTACAGCCGAACCGATTACTCCGGCTACGTTCGGGCCCATAGCGTGCATAAGCAGGAAGTTCGAAGGGTTCTCTTCCTGACCAACCGTCTGGCTGACACGTGCAGCCATAGGTACAGCCGATACACCGGCCGAACCGATCAGCGGATTGATCTTCTCTTTGAGGAAGAGATTCATGAACTTAGCCAGCAGTACGCCACCGGCCGAACCGAGACCAAAGGCCACAATACCCATAGCCAGGATCATCAGTGTTTGCCAATTGAGGAAACTGCCTGCCGTTGCTGTCGCACCTACAGACAAGCCAAGGAAGATAACAACGATATTCATCAGTTCGTTCTGGGCTGTTTTGCTAAGACGCTCTACAACACCACACTCTTTCATCAGATTACCCAGCATCAAGCAACCGATCAACGGAGCTGCATCGGGAAGGATGAGCGCCACGATAGCGGTGATGATGATCGGGAAAACGATTTTCTCTGTTTTGCTGACAGGACGCAGTTGTCCCATCTTGATAGCACGCTCTTTCTTGGTGGTTAGCGCACGCATGATAGGCGGCTGGATAACAGGCACCAGCGCCATATAACTATATGCCGCAATAGCAATAGGACCAAGCAAATGCGGAGCCAACTTGGATGTCAAGAAAATGCTGGTAGGACCGTCTGCACCGCCGATGATACCAATCGAGCCTGCTTCTGCCGGACTGAAACCCAATGCATTAGCACAGAGGAAGGTAACAAAAATACCGATTTGTGCAGCAGCACCCAAGATCAGACTCTTGGGATTAGCAATCAGCGGGCCGAAATCGGTCATTGCGCCTACACCGATGAAGATGAGGCACGGATAGACACCGGCTTTGACACCAATATAGAGCACGTCGAGCAAACCGCCTTCTTTCAGTATAGCGCCATAGGAATGGTATGCCGGGCTAGACGGATCCAGAAAGGCAGACCACAACTCGCTATGGAACATACCGGCACCCGGCAGGTTGGTCAGCAACATACCGAACGCGATAGGCAGCAGCAAAAGCGGCTCGTATTTTTTATGAATAGCCAGGTAGAGCAAGAAGAAACTGACCAGCAGCATTATTCCCTGCTGCCAAGTCATTTGCATAAAGCCCATACCATTGAAAAAATCCAAAATGTTCATAAATCAATTTACGATTTATAGATTTACGATTTAACGATTTATTGACGATTGAGACAATTGTACAATTAACTACAATATACCAATCATTTGTCTATTCGTCAATCGTCCAATCGTCAATTATCCGAGTACGATGAGTGCGTCGTCCTGCATTACGTTCTGGCCTGCAGAAACGAGGATCTGCTTAACGGTACCATCCTGCTCTGCCATGATAGCATTCTCCATCTTCATAGACTCGAGAGTGAGCAATGTATCGCCTTTCTTAACAGCCTGACCTTCGCTAACGAGCACCTTGATGATGCTACCTGGCAGCGGGCTCTTAACCTTGATACCGTCACCTGCAACAGGAGCAACGGCCGGTTGAGGTGCAGCAGCAGGAGCCGGAGCGGCCTTATGTGCTGCCGGAGCAGCTTGCTGAACAGGAGCTGCCGGTTTAGGAGCAACGGTGGTTGCTTTCTCAGTTTCTACCTGATAAGTCTTGCCATTGACGGTTACGTTAGTCTTGCCGCCTGCTATTTCTTCTACTGCGCACTTGTACTCTGCGCCATTGATTTTGAATTTGAACTCTTTCATATTGTTTATTGATATTATACTTTGTTGGGGGTTACGAGACTTAAAAGCCTACGTTGTTTAATCCTAATGGTTTGTCATTCCACGTGGTTTGACGCGACTGCGAACCGATGACCGAAGCCGGTTTGTCATGGTTCATCTCTTTGAAGAGATACATTGCCATGGCCACAGCGGCTTTCTCATTGCCTTGCGGTTGCTCATTCTTAGCCTTCTGCGCCGTCTCAATCTTCTGCATAATCCATCCAAAGAACTGGAGGATATATACCAAACAGAAGAGCAATGCCAGCACAATGCCAAAGCCAAGACCGGTCACAATCCATGTGGATGATGTTATTGCTAATAACATAGTAATTACGAATTACGAATTTTGAATTACAATGGGAGATTCGAGTGCTTCTTAAGCGGATTGGTCAGACGCTTGGTTTGCAACATCTCAAATGCACGGATTACGCGTGCGCGGGTGTTGCGCGGCTCAATAACGTCATCGATGTATCCGCGGTTGGCAGCCTGATACGGCGAAGCGAACAACTCTCTGTATTCAGCCTCTTTCTCGGCAATGAATTTCTTCTTCTCCTCTTCGTTCTCGATAGCCTTGAGAGCCTTAGCTTGCAGCACACCTACTGCGCCGCTTGCACCCATCACAGCAATCTCTGCGTTCGGCCATGCATAGCACATATCGCCACGCAGTTGTTTGCAACTCATCACAATGTGACTTCCTCCGTAGCTCTTACGAACGGTAACGGTAACCTTAGGCACAGTAGCCTCACCGTAAGCGAACATCAGTTTTGCTCCGTGGTCGATAATACCTGCGTACTCTTGGCCTGTTCCGCAGAGGAATCCCGGAACGTCAACCAGTGTCAGGATCTGGATATTGAAAGCATCGCAGAAGCGCACGAAGCGAGCGGCCTTACGGCTGGCATCGCAATCGAGCACACCGGCCAACCAAGCCGGTTGGTTAGCGATAATACCGGTCGAGCGACCATTGAAGCGTGCGAAACCGCAAATTACGTTCTTTGCAAAATCCTTGTGAACCTCAAAGAAGTCACCGTTATCCACGATAGTATTGATAATCTCGTGCATATCGTACGGTTTGTTAGGATCGTCCGGAACCAGTTCATTCAGGTTGTCATCCACACGTGCGATATCGTCGTTGCACTCGTAGCGCGGTGCTTCCTCCATATTGTTTTGAGGGATAAAGCTAACCAAACGACGTACTTCAGCCAAAGCCTCTTCCTCGGTAGCGGCAACAAAATGAGCCACACCCGATTTGGTAGCATGTACCTTAGCACCACCCAGTTGTTCAACGGTCACATCCTCGCCCGTCACAGCCTTAACCACTTTCGGACCGGTGATGAACATATAGCTGTTCTGCTCGGTCATCATGATGAAGTCGGTCAACGCCGGGCTATATACTGCACCACCGGCACACGGGCCAAAGATAACGCTGATCTGAGGCACAACGCCGGAAGCCAAGATATTGCGTTCGAAGATCTCGCCGTAGCCGGCCAGCGCGCAAGCGCCTTCCTGAATACGCGCACCACCGGAATCGTTCATGCCGATGATAGGAGCACCCATCTTCATAGCCTGGTCCATCACATTGCAGATCTTTTGGGACATTGTCTCGCTCAGCGAACCGCCGATAACCGTAGCGTCCTGTGCATAAACGAAAACCAAACGGCCGTCGATAGTACCCGAACCGACTGCAACGCCATCGCCAAGGAAAACTTTGTTCTCCATGCCGAAATCGTGGCAACGATGAGTGAGGAACATATTTACTTCTTCAAACGAACCCTCGTCCAGCAGCATATTGATGCGCTCACGAGCAGTATAACTACCTTTAGCACGGTGTTTCTCCACCGCAGCCTCACCGCCTCCGGCCATTGCCTTGTCGCGGTTCTCAATCAGTTTGTTTAACTTAGCTTGATCCATATATATTAAATCTACTTTTAGGCTTATTTGGGTAAAAACGCAAAAAACTCTGCAAAGGTACTACAAAAAAATGACATACACAAGAACACACAAACTTTTCCTCACTTTTTTGGAAAAATTTGTGTGTTCAACAATAAAAACTCAAAAACTATTATGATAAAAACTTATCTTATAATTTCCTTTTTGACATTGCCTTGTGCGTCCACCATCAAGTAAACGCCAATAGGCTGACCGGATGCGTTATGAATGCGGCGACCCATCACATCATAAACCATAAGTTCCTGATTGTCACCGTAAACCATCTCGTTGTCGGTAGTCACAGCAGTCTCTTTCTTCGGCATTATACTAATGTATAAACGTCCGTCCTCTTGTGCAGACTGCGGTGTGAACTCGTAGTCTTGTTCGAGCAAGTTAACTACACTACCTGTAACGATATCATTCAGATAGACTGCTACCAAGCCGTCGCGGTCATAACGTCTGTCGTCGAATGCGATAGTAGCCGTAGTCATTGCTGCATTGCGGAAGCCCATTGGAATAGCCTGCTCCATCATATCTTTTGGAACAGCCTGATAAGCCAACGGTTCTCCGTCGCTGGCGAGACTATACACCGTCATCGGTTGTTTGCTACCAAACATCTTCGAGAGGTCGGCATTCAATTCGTACTCCGATGTATATTGGTCACCATACAGCATGCCTGCATGATCCGTACGTTTGCCTTGCGTCATCGTCACACCCACTTTCATCACTTCGTTCACATAGTCGCTCTCACCCGGTGCACGACGCGGAGTTCTCTGTGCGCGGTCGCTTCTGAGGAACGCCAGCGGCAGATCGAACTCTGTCTGTACGAAATAGCAGTTGAACGGCTGCATCGGCAGGTTGGTGGTCATATCCTGTTCATATGATTGGAAACCATCCGTGGAATAGACCACGTAGTTGATATCGGCTATATCGTGTGCATGCTCACCGTTACCAAGATCCACATCATGTGCGTGCAGGCCGTCGCCCTTGTAAATAGGGTTATAATCTGCCAGACATGGGTTGCCAATCAGGTTCCAGTTCTTATGAGCAGCAGAGATAGCATCCTCGGTATAAACCACATCCACCGTCTTCAGGTTTTCGCCATCCGTCAAGTCAGCCACCATCGGGAAACGTATCACAGTAGCCTGTCCGGCTTGCCATTGCCCGTTCCATTGGGTTGGTTCTCCCCAGATAACATAACCTTTACCTGCCTTCAACATTGCGCCCGCTTCGGTATCGTGAAACTCTTCAAAAGCCTTGCGACCCGTTGCGCGCTTGCCGGTATTGTATTCTTCTATTGTAAAGAAGCAAATATCACCTGTTACGCGGCTGCGTATGTCTGCACATACTACATCATACGGAACTGCCAGCGGATACCACAAATTCCAATCCAACTTGTAATCGTAATTGATGATATTGCCATTATTGTTGATAATCGATCCATTTGCAACCAGTTGTGCCCACTCTTTCTCCAGACCGTCACCTTGCATGGTCAGACCATTCAACGTCAGCGTCTTGCCCATAGAAACGACTGCCTTACCACCGGCATGTATATCCAGTGTACCGGAGATGGTTGCATCGGCATCAAAAGTCAGCGTTGCACCAGGAAGCACGTGTACATCTGCACCTGCAGGGAAATTGATTGTTGATGCGAGACAATCGTTAGCGATAACAACCGGAATCACAGTGTCCAAAACGCCCGATATCTGCGAGCAATCGTCATAGAATACTATGTGCAGACGCTCGCCGGCGTGCGCATTGTCGTGCAGCAACTCGCGACTTTCCATTCTCCAATAACCAAAATCAACCGGTTCTACAAGTGAGTTATCCTCAGATACACGCTCTCCATTAGCATAAGTACGGAAGTATCCGTGCTCGGATTCGTCAAACAGATCCGTGCTTTTTGAACGAAGGTAGATATAGTCTGCACTCCATGTATCCACATAAGCGTTAGAACGAACGAAGTAAGCAGAGAGAGCCACGTTCGACCTGTGAATGCCAACATTGATCGTCAACGGATTATCCGCATAGCGCGTTCCAATGGAACCTACCCACTCTGCGAACTTGTAACCCTCGGCAGGTCGAGCGGTTAGAACACGGGTGGCACCGTTACCTGGACTGTCATCCGTGATATAGCCACCCTCACCGTGTTGCTCCATACGGGTGAACTCTTTTTCACCTATTGTCACCACATCTGCATAGACACGAGTGCTCAGTATAGAGAACAGGACACTTATCAATATGTAAACTCTTGTTTTCACTGTAATACGCATTTTAAGGATAAAACAACAAATAAATATAGTTAGGTATATATTTCGGTTTATTCAACTATGTCTTGGCAGAGGCGGACTGCACGACCATGCCATCGGCTTGTGTTCGGTTTCAATTCTATTGGATCTGCAGGTCCCCAGTTAATATCATACACTTTACCATTAACAGGAGTTGCTATCCAATAATATCCGGAACGGTTGAATTTATCTCCACCTGTATCGCTTGCTGCTCCACCACAAGCCGGAAGGAATACTGCTCCGCAAGCCTCCATATAATTCCATTCATCAACTGTGTAAGTATTACCTACACTATAGGTCTTACCGTCACCGCTCGGATCTGAATAACACTTGAAGTGGAAGTTTCTCGGTTTGCGGCTCTCCCAATCGTTCGGCAAAAGCAGTGCCCCGTTAATTAGGGTATCCGGTGCCCCGTTATTTCCAGGAATTCGGATGGTTGCAAGTGCTAACAATTTTTCGGCATTCTCACGTCCAAAGAACAGATACTGCCACTCTTCGTAAGTCGGTGTTCGGAAAGAATTGCCCTTCGTACCACCTAACTCAATGTTGTGATAAACACCCCAGTCGGCATTGGCATAATCACCAACCATACCTTGTGAAGGATCATTACCCAAATTAAAGAAATAATTGCTATTTATTTCTTGTGGATTAGCAGTTACTTTTCCGTGTGGATTGTGAGCCAGACGATAATCGCAATTCTTGGTGCTATCCTCGCCGCCACTCTTGTCAGAGCCATACCATCCGCTTGCGCCCCAACTGAACAAATCAAGCCATCCTTCATAGCCGTTGCGATTTACTTTGTTTGTACTTCTTTCGCGCTTGCCGTTTTTACTATTAATATGCCAGATTGTTCCATGTACACCTGCAGGCTCCTTAGTGGATTTACCACCTACCATATCAAACTGGCGATCGGCGATTTTCCAACGACCGGTCGAAGGTTGATACATGAGGTTACCACGAGCGAATCGAACTTTCTTAGTCTCTGACAAAGAAAATTCTGCATCTATAGTAGTACCACCATTACTTGTGAAAAATACAATTGCCCTTGAAGTATCCGGGATTGCACATAAAACCGCGTGTTGCGCATACGCATGTACATTACATACGCATACAACGAACAATATGACGATAAAATTACGCATTTCGGTAAGGTTTAATAGGTTTATAGTTTAGGATTTCGCTGCAAAGATAATACAAATAATTTCATTATGCAAATATTTCTGCATTTTTTTTGACTTTTTGTGAACTTTTTTCTATTTTGCAAAACTTTATATTTTGTTTTGCTCTATTTATCAGCATATTTTACCATTATTTCCTTCTTTCATTCCTTTTCGGATATAGAAGTTCACAAACGAATAAAAGTTCATTATGGCAGTATGCAGATTGTTGTTGGTTGATTCTATTCAAAAGATGTCATTTTTAAAGATTTTGGAGGTTCGCAAGGTATTCGGAAGATGCTTGCATTTTAGCATATCTCGCGCTACTCTCGCGCCTCTCTTAACCCACCTCAACAAAATGTACGATTTTTAAGATACCAACTCAACAAACGCCAACCCGAAGGTCAGCGTTTGAAGAGTTTAGAGTTGCGAAAGTACCATGCTTACGAATGTTTCAATCGAGTTGTCTCTCGGAGTTGACTCGAAAACGGTTCGGGATTGACTCGAAACCATCTCGAAAACGGCTCGTTCACTCCGCCACTCTTACGCCAGTATCGATATGACTTTCATAAACCAACAGCGCACCGCCGAAGCGATGCGCTGAAGGATGATTTCCAACATTTCTATCTGGGTAGTATTATTAGAATAGATAATGCTCTAATACGGCAAGTATTACCGGAAACACAACTAAACTATTAATCACTATTGCCGCAATAAGCCACCCTCTTTTCTTTCGTTGTTTGGGATCTTCTTTGCCCCAACGTTCTCTAAATATCCTATAGTTGCCTTTTGTTATGGACTTATTATACATGTAGTGTTTTATCATAGGGATATAATACACCACTAACAATACAATCATTCCTATAAACCATGAAGCGGAATATTTTTCAAATATCGCGATGCCTGTTTTGTGACAAATGCTACCACCAATGCATGCAATAGGGAAGAATACTACCAACATTATTGTACTAATTGCATCAATCTCTTCCATTCCTGCAAATATACGATAAGAAGAAAAGAACAGATACAAACGATAATAAGTATAATCTAATATATCAAGCATTTTTTTCATATGCGTTATCTAAATTTATAGGAGACTCCTGCTGCATTATCTATTCTATCATTCAATGAAGTTCCGGTTAACAACCAAAATGAAGTATCAACTACGAAATATCCACCGACAACCAGTGTCCCAACGCCGACCAGAAGAATCGTGCTCCGAAGTAGTCATATTCAAAACACTACGGTTGGTTCGTTCTATCCACGCTTTGGTTGACAATACGAAATTATTACTTCGGCTGCATTTCTAATTGTACCGAATTCGGTATAATTAAAATTGGGATTGTACAAAGATTCCCATTCTCCGAGATACTCAATAGTATTCTTTAGACTCATCCATTTGAAGATGATATGTTCTTGTAATTGGCTGTGCGCCATGTCTGTTAAAGAGATATAGTCCTCTTTATCAACGGTTAGAATTGTAATAGGATTGTCTTAAATGTAAATCTTGGTGGTTGACATATACGTATATATTTGTTACTTATTGTATTATCCGTTCTCAATTGTACACAACACAAATCGATTGCAAAGATACTACATTTTTCCGATATATGCAAATCTTATCCGTTTTTTACTCAAAAACATTTCCGAGATACTTTCGAGACGTGTCTTATATTGAGTTTCAGTTATTCCGAGAGCAAGCCAAGAGAGTTGGCTGACTTTCCGCTATCCTTTAGCCGTCAATCCTAGACTTTACAGCGGGTATTTAGCGGTCAATCAGCCACTCTCGCGCCACTTACGAGACAGATACGAGAGGATAAGCCTATAAGCCAACAATCCTTTCCCTTCTAAACCCAGCAAACGCCAGCCCGAAGGTCAGCGTTTGAAGAATAATTTACCTATCCTCTATAATTGAGAATGTATATGAATAACATTCATTATCACCATTCCGATTAACTAGCTATTCGTCAATTACAAATCTTTCTGTGTGTAACTTGTACCCATCACGCCAATGATATAAATAGATTGGAGCAGTTAAAAGAGATTTGAACCGTGGAATATGTGTTTCATCATATTGCACTTCACGAACTTTTATATAATCGTCAACAACCTCTAAAATCTCATATGTATGCTCTTCGCAAAGAGTAACAGTTTCCTTGCCAAGGAGTAATGAATCCCCTTTCCGTAAATCTAAATACAGGTATGTTGAAAAAAAATCATCAATTGGATATACTGCATACGACTTTTGAGGTTGCACTAAATAACGAGTACTGTCAATAAAAACGTATAATTCATTATTCGCAGTAGGCGGGTCACAAAGCATAAAGACAATATTATAATCATCTGGATAATACATTAAAATCTTACCTCTCAAATATTCACAACTATAGTCACCACTCTCCTTTTGTGTCAATTGCAGACAAGTATCTTTGTTTACAAATGATACTATATCATGAGAAGAATCAATATTATTTTGACGAAAACAATTGTATATATCCACTACCATTGTTTGTTTACGCGGCGTAGTAGTATTGCCATATGCACATCCAAACGAACAGAATAGGATTATCAAATATAATATGATATGTCGATTATCTCTTTCCATAAACCATAATATCAGTAAAGTTAATACCCATATACGTTTCCAAAATATTCGGATTGTAGTGTTGTATATGTAAATGATTAGAGTGGTCACTTGATATATGTCTTTCACTTGCAGCAGACGTGTTTGGCAATAAATAGCCTCCTACTCGTTCTGAAATCATTTCCTTCCAGCCAAACTTAAATAAAGCAGCTGTCATTGCTTCGTTTCTGCGAACATCAAAATTCTTTCCATTAACGAGAGTGGGTGCAGATACGCCATCCGTTCTTAAATAGCGTAAATCACCGACATTGCCATTTTTATGTGATTTACTTGGACTCGGGGAGGAACCATCACTTAAACTAAATCCGATAACTGTAACATCAGTATAGCCTAAAGAGCCAACTGCACCGATAAGCGAAGCTAATGCATTAGGGCTTATGTAGCTTCTACTTTCATTACCTTCCTTAACAGAGAAACCGCATGC
>JAEEHO010000048.1 GCA_016280845.1 Paludibacteraceae bacterium
CGTTTTCTACCATAACTCAAGTCCTCCTTACTCTTCGTTGTTTTTGTCAGCCTTCTGCTTTACCGCAAGGTACGCAGCCTCAAGCAGCTCGTCCGCACGCTCCCCGTACTTGCGGCGCAAGTCAAAGAGCGGAACGTACGGGTTCTTCTCAAGCATCACGCGATCCTTGTCCGAGTCGTAGTAAACCCCGTCAAAGGCAAACTCAACCAAGAACTTCTGCAGCTCCTCGTCAAGCTCCAAAAAGACCTCCTCGTATACAAAAAGCTGCACCGCGTTGTCGGTCTTGGTAAGAAACTCCGTGGGATCGGATGCCTTACCTACCTTGATTACCTCTTTCTGCTTTGTGGTCGACATAACCTGCACGTTTACCCCACACTCGGTCAAGCCGTTAGCCACTGCACGCTCGGTGATCAACTTCACAATTTGATCGTCCGATTCAAAAAACTTTTTCTTTGCCATAGTGTTATTCGCTTAAAATGCTGTCCAAATACTCAAAATCCTCGTCGCTCATGTCGTACAACGCCTTCTTGCCGACGTACTTGCTGCCGTTCCCAAGCAGATAGCTGTTGCCGCTCTTCTCGATTAAGCCACGCTCTATAGCCGCGTCAATTGCGCCAATCTTGATGGCTACGCCGTAACCGTACAAGAACTGCACCTCCGTCGACTCAGGCTTGTAAATCTTGTTTTTCTCAAACGTCAGCTTCATTATGTGACCTATCGGCTTGTTGTCGTTGTCCTTTAACGTAGCTCCCTTGCCTACTTTCATAATAGCGTCGGGGATGTGCTTGCCGCTAAAACCACCCGCCTGCTTCTTGTCAGGCGCACCGTACGCCGCAAACGTCTGTATGTTCGCACGCGCTTGGAAAAGCACGATCGCGATCAGGTTGTTTTCGTGTACAAGCACCTTCAAGTTGTTAAGCATAATCTGCGACTGCCTTGCGTGCTCGCCGATCACCTTTGACTCAACGTCCATCTCCTCGACGTTGCGGGCTAAAAGCTCCGAGTCCGAGTCGATGATAATAAGCTTGGTGATTCCCTCCTCAACAAGATCCTTAACACAGCTGTCGCACCTTTTAAAGGTTTCAACCGTGTTCAAATGTCGCAGCAGACGGTCACCCTTAGCCTCGGTGTCCTTGCAGTACTCGGTAAGACCGTAGATCTCCTTCTGCACATCGTTGAGCGACTTCTCCGAGTCAATATACGCGACACGGAAACCGTCGTCACAAAACTTCTTCGCTATCTGCGCACACAGCGAGGACTTGCCAGTCCCAGGCTCGCCCCAAAAGGCGTACAACGCGCCCTCCATCAAGCCGCCGCCGCTGATATCGTCTAAAGCCTTAATGCCTGTAGAGTGCATAACCAACGGTCTGTCGCTTGCGTACTCGTCCATTATACTAACTTTTTCCTTTTTTGCCATAACTCTTCGTTTTTTTGGTTCTTACTTTTTTCTCCTTTACCAAATCCGTCTCCAAGTACTCGTCAAACACGTACTTTGTGCGCCCCTCCTTCTCGTTCCACTCGCATATTAACCGCTTGATGAGCTTGCGCCTTAGCGGGTAATCACGTGCCAACTTTGAGAAGTTTGACTTAAACTCAACTATATGCGTCGTGTCGTCCCGCTTGTCGTGGTAGAAAAAGTCGCAGGTATATTCTGCGGCTCTCTCTAACACACGCTCTACAACCTTTATCTTCGTTTTAAGAGCGACGGGTACTTTTATAGTCAACTTTGGTATAATCTCAAAGCTCACCTGACGGTCGAGACAGTCGATGTAGCCTGCCTCGGACATAGGAAGAATCTTTTGCTTAAAGCACTCCCACTCCCCCTCCGAGTCGAACTTGCCGTACTCGTTAACGACGGTTCTTTTTGGTATGTACATAATATTTTTTTACTAAAAAGGGAGATCATCCCCATCAACAGGTGTTATGTCATCGCTTGGCGCGGCGGCAGTCGGTTGTGCCGTCTGCGGTATTGCCGCCTTTTTAGGCTGCTGTGCCGCTTGTTGTGGCGTGGGTTGATTAATTGCCTGCTGTGGTGCGGACTGTGGCACTGAAGCCGTTTCTGCCGCCTGCTGCTTATTCTGCGCAATACGCTCCAAGTACTTATCCTCGTAGTAGCCCGTGGCGGCATCAATCATCTGCACCGAGGTGTTAATGACGTTCTCGTCCGCCGAGAGCTTGGCAATACGATCCTTTAGAGCCTGCGACATGACGTTGAAGCCTTTTGCGTTGTCGGCTGCGGGTATCGCTTCGACGTAAGAGAAGTCGCGCCCCTCCACCGTCTTTTGAACCTTGGATAGCGTAACCAAGCCGTTCCACTCGCCGAGGTTGTTCGATGCGGCGCAGAAGCGGTTGTACTGCTGATCCTTCATCTGCATGTAGGTTACCTTTACTTCCTTGTCACCGATGACGTTGCCGTTAAGGTCTGTCGCAAACGCCGCCACCAAAAAGAAGTAGCGGGGTGAGGGGTTAAGGCTGTACTTTATCGCCATTTCCCTCGTGCACTCCACCGTACACTTGTTCAGCTCGTCCCACGCAAGATTGCGCACGTACGGACGGGCGTAGTTAAGCAGAGCGGCTCTTACCGTGACACCCTGTGCACAGTCAAACTTCTCGATGCCGATTTTTTGGACTTTCTGTCCAAACTCAATCAATTGTCCCATAGTACAAAAAATTAAAAAAAATAAACATAAAATTAAAAAATCACGAAAATTTCAAATTGTAATAACTTCTTGACAACGTATTCATATCCTCTCTAATCTCATTCAGTCTCGCCACAAGTCCAAGCAGGTACTGCTTGCGCTTTGTAAACTCGGTCTTTACCGCAAGCTTGCTCTTAACCTCGTCCGTCTGCAGCACGTGGTCTAACCGCTTAACCTCGTCGTTTATCAGTAAGCGGATGCGCACCACCAAGTACTCCACGCTTAGCACAATCTCGTTCTTCTTGTTGAGCGGCAGCTCAACATCCTCAAGCCCGTCGGTCATGGCAAGCATGGTGTTAAACAGCTCGTCCAAGTGACCGTCCTTTTGCGCCGCGATACTTCGTATCGCCTCTACCTCGTTTGCGTTTGTTGTTGTTGTTGTCATTGTTGTTATGCTTTGTAAAAGTTCGCCGCAAAGCCACCGCTTGCCTCGTACACGTAGTCCGCACTCTCGTCCGCGTCGTCCTTGGTGGTGATCACCACGTCAAAGACCGTGCCGTTGTCCGCCTCCGAGAAAGTCTCGTCCGCCCAGTTCGAAAAAGCGTCCGCATCAGAGTCGCCAACCCTCATCGCAAGATTGGCGTAGTCGTTAAGGTTGCCAACAGTAAACTTGTTCTGCGACAATATGCTATCCGCTATACTCTTGCGCAGCTTGCGCTCCTCAGCGGCGTGTGATTTACGGTTTTTTACTTCGTTCCACATATCGTTTTTGTTTTGCGCAAATATAACTAAAGTTTATTATCATAAACGCTCTTTTAGCATTTTTGCAAAAAATCTAAACGCGTCCCTCGCGTCCTTGGTGTAGCCGTCGGTGTCCATTGCGGCAACCATCCCGTCTATCCGAGCTTTGATGTCCTCGTTTTTGATCGTGATTGCAGCCCTGCACGCCGCCGAAACAAGCTCAATGAAGTTCTCCGCAAAACTGTCCGAAAACTCCTTCTTTACCAAGTTTAAAATCTCGTCGTTAGTCATAGCTTATTCCAATATTATACGCTGTGTCAAAACAATGTCACCGCTCTCGTTCCTTACAAACAAGTACGGACTCATAAAATACTCCGCATCTCCGTGTCTGCGTGTAAAAAACACGCTGTCCGCTTTTACGTTCTGTCTCAACATAACCAAGTCAAGCTGCGCCCAATCCTCCAACTCTTCGGTGTACGACTTAAAGTAACAGCTTGCGTTAACAACCTTGTTGTAATCCTTTACTGCCTTGTTGTAATCCTTTATTGCGGATTTATTCTCGTTCAAAAAGTCGTATCCCCACGTTAGCTTAATCTTTTCGTTTAGCTTTTGGTAACCTAAAGGATGCGACGGCGACGCAAGCTCATCGTCGTGTATGATGGCATCTGTCCACAACACCAAGCCTACATCCAAGCGCACGCTCTTTGGAGCTTCTTCGTCGGACTCCTTAAACGTCACAACCAAGTCGGTGTCTTTCGGCACTGTGTAGTTCTGATAAAACTCCCTTATTTTGCCGCACTTCGTGTACAGCCGTGGTTTACACAAATAATTGTGGTCTTTCACAAGAAGCGGGAAGTCCTCCGACCACTCCCAATCTATAATATCCACGCTGTTCCCGTTACGGGTGGTTACAACCGCCTCTCCCGACTCAATAGCATCCTTGTACTTTAAGTCGAATTCTACTGTCTTGCTCATATTATTTGCAGTTACTAAGTTTTAGATTCTCCTCGTTTTTGATCACCTTGTTGCGGCACTTGGCAAACAGCTCAATGCTGACGTCGCGCAAGGCACCTCGGAAGTCCTTGAACCTGTTGGCGTAGAACCTTGTTGCCTGCTTTATAGCCGCCATCCGACAGTCCTCAAGCGTTTCGTAGTACACGTCGTCGGGAGCGTAAAACCACTCCTTCGGCAGCATCGCATCCGTAAGCCTCCATCCCAACACGGGGTACAACTCAAAAAAATACTTTTTCATAACCTTTTCCTTTAACACGTTTCTGCCTATATTGACATTGGTTGCAAAAGTAATAAAAGAAGTGTTATAAACAAGTAAAAGGTAATATTTTTAATTAACAAACTTACGACAACTCGCCAAAAGCAATCTGCCAATTTTTGTCAAGCACAATATCGCGTATCTCGTCTTGTTGTTCGTAAGTAAGATATCCAAACGCTGTCGTGTTAAAGGTAACAGTCCAAACGGTATCGTTATCCACCTCCAAGTGATTAGCAATGTTTTTCATAGAGTCGTAAGACAGATTGGGACAGTCCTTAAACGAAACGCTGTTTTTAAACGCGATCTGACCGTAAATCGTAAAACTCTCAAGTGACTGACAGTTGACAAAAGCGTTATTGCTCATCAACAACATCTTTCCGTCTGAAACACCCAAGTAAACCTCTCGCAAGAGAGGGCAGTTATAAAACATACCATAGGTGATTACGTTATTAATATAGTGGAGTTCGCCAAAGCGACTCTCTACACCGCAGCCCAAGGAGTTGATTTTTACTTTCTGTAAAAACGTGCAGTTTTTAAACATGTCCGTAAAATCAGCCACTCGTAGCGTAAAGTTGTTTTTAAACTCAACGTTTGCCAAAGACGTGCAGTTTTCGAACATGCTTGTAAAATAATGTCCTGTCTGCTCGTCGCGATGCCAGTCTTGATCAACGCCTATTCTGTACACAAAGTTGCCGTCAAAGTCTGTCAACGATGTGCAGTCTTTAAACACGCGCTCAAACGTATTCGCCTTCTCAATGGCAGAAATAGCTGCTTTTGTGTAGTCGTACGTGTTAATAATATCTGCAAAGTTGACCACACTGCTACACCCCTCAAACAAACCTCCAAAACCTCCTCCAAAGCTCGATAGGCTGTGCGTGTCATACCCCGTGATTCTAATTGGACTAACAAGACTTGTTAGTCCTGTACAGCCCTTAAAGGTGTTCGATTGTAGTGCAACGTAGTCGGGAATCGTTATAACCGCCAAGTTGGTACACCCAATAAAAACCTCTTTCCCCAAGGACTCTATTCCTGTCGGTACGGTGAGTGACGTAAGGAGCGTGCAGTTTTTGAACGCCTGATCTTTAATTTGAGTAACGCTAAACGTGTTACCTGCAGTAAAGCTTGTCGCCACAGTATACGCACCGCTAACCAAGCTGCTTACTGAACCAATTAACCAAGCAGAGTCTTTGTCTAAAATTCGGTAATAAATGCCGTTGTTTTTTACTTGCAGATTTGCCGCCGTAAAATCCGCGGTGCTTGACGTTGTTACCAACTCAATATTAGTACAGCCGTCGAAAGCATTATCGTTAACCGTGACTACAGCTGATGGTATAGTTAGCGTCGTTATTGACGTTTTGTCTTTAAAGGCATTTCTGTCTATGGTTGTTACTGAAGACGGTACGATAATAGAAGAGGCGCTGCCCGTGTACAGCACAAGGTCGGTTTTGGCGTTGTCGCTGTAAATGTAGTCTCCGTCGATAACGTTAGCGAGAATATCAGCTCCCCAATTAGCCCCCGTTGCTGTTCCCGAGTAGATAATCATGTGCACGGTATCAAAAGCGTCGTAGCCTATCTCTGTTACCGTTGTGGGTATGTTGACTGATTCCAAGTAAGTCGCCGCAAACGCATAAGACTCAATTTTGTTTATCGATGTCGGTATAAAGACATCCGTAAGATCGCTACAGCCACTAAAAGCCGAGCTACCTATTTGAGTAACCGCGAAAGTAAATCCGCCAATTGAAACAGACGACGGTATTGTCAAGCTGCCGCTGTAAACAATATTTTCGTCTAAACTTTGAATAATCTCAGCGGTGTTCCCTCCCGTTACGTGATACGATTTGCCGTCAACAATAAAGCTTAGCTCTATATCTTCTAACGCTGTTGTAAGCACCGACTGCGGACTATTAACCATGCCGTACACAACCGACATGTCTTGGCTTGACACAACAACCCCCGCAAACATGCTCTCAGCCGTCGCAAGACTATCAAACGAGTTACCGCTGCTCCACGTTATTGAGCTCAACTTTGAGCAGCCGCTAAACATATAGTCCGTGCTTGTCGCGTTAGAAAGGCTTTGTGCGCCAAAGTTTACGGATTCAAGATACTTACTATCCTCAAACATATTAGCTGCGGTCACAAGCTCCGCAAAGTTGTCCGCCTCTCTGAAGTCAACAGTTATTACGGAGGATATAGGCGTAAACACACCGCAGTCTTCTATAACTATATCGGTATGCAGAATCGAATGAATTTTGCTTGTTTTGGGGTACTGAAACTCCCAAGTGCCGTTCGTACTCAAGGGTGCGCTTATTTTTTCGTTGCGCAGCTCCTGCGTATCCAAATCAATAAACTCTACATCAAAAAATATGTGAGGCACAGCATCCTCAAGATACTCGTCTATGTCGTCAATCTTGGTCACAACCCCATCCTCGTCGAAAACTATAAACGGCATTTCGTACTCGTACAAAAACGAGCCTACCTCATCGTCTAAGTACACCTTGTTGCTATCGTTGTCTATGTAGTAATACTTTGTTGGATTAGTCTCCTGCTCGACCGTGTACTCGTCTACGTCGCCCGCAAACTCAAAGTAATATCTGTCGTGTTGCTTATTGTGGTAATAAAAAACGTGGTTGTTGTCTACGGGGTAATACCCTATATGCACGTACTCACCCTCAAAAGAACAGTAGTCGTTGTCCCACCCCCCAATCAGATAGGGATCATCGTAATACACCTCACCAACCCCTGTTCCCTTAACCTTGTAGTAGGGAGTCGGAGGCGTTACACTTTGACATCTTATTAGATTATGAAATATTCTTAACGGCATATCAAAAGGTTTTTATGGTTTTTCTACTGTTTACAATACACTCGGTAACGTTGCTTAGTACGTTATCGTTAAGCTTTAATCCTCTCAGACAAGAGCTGTCTAAAATGGTACACCCGTCACGACTGACGGCAAACACGTATTTATTGCCTACTCGCTTAATGGTGCTTCCCTCCGACAACACAGTATCTCCGTTATACCTCTCGCGCAACCGCATTATAAAATCCTCGCCGCGCCTTTTTGTGCCTAAAACCACAAGCGTGCAATCGCCAACGCTGTCGGGAAGCCACTGCTTTACATGCGGATTCAAATCTGTGTACTGAATGCTTACGTTGCGGTGTTTTAAGCCGCCGAGCTGCTTTTTTGATAGCTTTAAGTCGTTTTTGATCGTTAGCACTATACTGTCAGGCGTTAGCGTCTGTTCAAACAACCACTCCAAGCCTTCAACAGCCTCCTTACTGTCCGCGGCTACGGACACAACAAACCGTTTCCGAGGTAGCTCAAAATAACTCAGCGAAACACCAAAGTGGTACTTTGTCTTCCCTGA
>JAEEHO010000049.1 GCA_016280845.1 Paludibacteraceae bacterium
GGAACGCGCAGATCGACTCGAACACGTCATGTTCCACCTCGTTCCCGCATCGCTTGAATTCGACCGACGACGTCTCGCCGAGTATCAGATCATTCTTGAACTTGTCTGCATCCATGTTCAATCCTCCGTTTTCTCGCCCTCGTCGGCGGCAATCAGTTTCTTTAGTTCTTCAAGTGTCATTTGCTAACTCCAAATGAACAGTTGGGTATTATATCAGAAGTGCATTTCCTAGGAACGGCATCATTATCCTCTGAGACAATTTCATTGGGATGTTCTCGAACATATTTTTCGATCAACGCAGCGCCATCAATCGCGACCTCTATACCTGAAATATAAGGCAACAAACCTTCATCAACTTTTTCATCATACAATTTTATCGCATCGTCTACCGCCTCTGTATCCATCCCAATGACTTCGCGGAGATACTTACGGACGAGCTTCAGCTCATCTTCACGGTCTTTCTCTAGAATTGGATCATCACCCCTTTTCTCCACAAGCATTCTGTTGTTATCAGAAACAAACCATGTTACATCCCAACCATTTACCTCAAGTGCCTGCTCACACGACCAGGCAATTATCCGTTCAATACGGAACAACTCATCTTCGGAAAGATCAATCATGTCGCGACTCACTCTCCTTTCACATCTGATGACAAGTTAAACATCAAAACGCGCATCTCTTTCCTCTGTCCGGGGCTAGATGTTGACGCTAAGAAGCACTTATACTCGTTTGTGTCAATCATAGACACCTGTGAGATGTTACCTTGGTGTTGTAGGACACTCTCCATCTTTTTTGCCACTGACAGGAAATCCTTTCTTCGCACAAAATAAATTAGCGCAGTTTTACAGTCGCGCCATGTCAAATAACTATCCAATTGTGCGATGGCAGCAGCGACTTCCTTTTCGCCAGTCCACATTTTGCATTCAGCGACAAAAGCTGCTCTTGTTTCCGCTTCAATACAAATGTCTGTCTTACCATTATTACGAAACGCTTCACCGGTTGCGCTACCATTAAATGAGGAATTCAGCGATGCCAACAGCACATTTCGTAAGTCCTCCTCCCCCATAGACCTATACGAATTTGGAGTGCGCTCCATCGTCGCGCCTGTGTTTCTCAAGATAGCAAGTATTTCCTCATAATTCGCTACCTCGATACAGAACGTCCGTTCTTGCAACGCATGGTGGTGCGCTATTGGATAAATATGCCTTTTGACAGGCGATATTATCCTGCTGCCGTATTCATTCTTCTTCACAGAAACGTCAAACATCTTGGCCACATTGTAGTAAGCCTCGACCTTGCTACGGCGAACTTTCAGCCATGATAAGACATTTTGGGCAAACCCAAGATTATATTCTGCGATATCGGCATTCACCCATTCTATCCCCTGCCGCAACATCTTAATGTCTTCCTCAAGGCGTCTAAGCACCTTTTCTTTCCATCCTTCTTCCCTTGTATCCTCCGTTGCATACTGATACTGTATGCCCACCTCCCCTTGGCCAATGGATATCTCAGGGAAGCGTGTCATATAAAAGTGAGAGGCTCGGCACTGAAACAGAAACTGGCTACCGCTGAAAGGGAAAACAAAAGTCAATGTGACACCATCCACTTCACGATACGCACCTCTGCCATCTGGCATCCAGTATCGAACCGGATCAAACCATTTCTGAATCTTACCATTCTTAACAGATCGTCTCTCTTTGTCCTCTTCATGAAGTACTATGGGTTCAATCCTAAACTCCTCACACACATTATGCGCCAAAATATTGAGATCATTCTCCATGATCTCGTCATCTGTGAATTTATCAATTCGCGCCTGGATCTTCACTGGCTGCTCTTGTAACACTGAGTGTAATTCGTACTGTTCAAATGGCCGCATCAGAATTCCTCCTTTGATATTCCTCAATGCGTCCTCACGCATTTATCCAATTTCTTATGCAACAACGAAACCAGCACTAATGAATCCAATGCGTCCTCGTCAGAACCAGCCCACAAGACACGCGGTTCATGTGCAATCGGATTACGACAGGCAGATGCACATCCCTTCAACAATGACATCAAACCAGATTGTTCGTCACGCTCTGTCTGCGTTTGCAAGGTGTTGAGCGCGAGAATCGGCATGGTGCCTCCAAACACCGACTCAATCAGTCTGCTTCCGTCCAGCGTGCTACCGGACATTGTACGAATCCTCTCAAATACGCCCTTGCACGCCTCAAATATCGCATGAAATGCGTCGTTGGCAACCAACTCTGCGGTACAATATTTCAGGACCTCAGCATGTGCATTACGATTAACCAATTGAACACGCAATGAATTTGCCCTACGTTCCGCAGCGGATAAAGTCATAGTAGGGCTTATGCGAATGAACGTCCCATTGTCGTTATACTGCAGCCCGTCAAACGAAATAATCTGGTTCAACTGTTCAACAACTGACTTAAAGTAATCGCTTCTCCCGATGTGGCGAACAGGGGCAAGCATTCGCTGTACAAACTCGATAAAGCGCGTTGCATTGCCATCCCGTTGCTGTGCCCGCCAGAGTACGGAATTAATCCGCCTCCACTTTGTACTCTCACCCGAATCATCAACTATACCAATGTCTTGAAACATTCGCGTGATTTCATCACCAGTACCGCACTCGCCAAGTATTCTGGCGGACTGTTCAATGACTTGTTGTGTAAGTTTTGGAATACTCGACATCTCAAGCTCCTCATAGATTGCACTTCAGGAAACGATCCTCCGGGCGGGAGGCATCGAGTTTAAGACGAAGATAGGGCTCTACCTTGAAACGCTCCGGCGGAGGTTCCGTGGTCGTGATGATGTACTGGAAGTTAGGACGCCCCTTGGCCCTGCGTTCGAGGTCTTCAGCGAACTCGAAGTACCGGTGATAAATGGCCGGAGAAATGTCCGCAACACGCGGACCGTCATGAAGCAGGAACTTCGGATGCGTGGACTTGCCCTGTATGGCCATGACGAGAACGGTCAAGTCGAACATGACGTTGTAGGACGCATCCAATGCCGCGCTGTTGTACTTGTTGTCGTTGAACGAACATTCAAGCGTGACGGACGACTTGTCAGCCACCACCTTGCCGACAACCTTGCTGCCCAGAATGTACTGGATAACATGGTGGAAGTATATCGAAACGTCAGCCGAACTCTCGCGTGAGTTGCGCAGGCGGGTCAACTGGGCCGATATGTCCTTTCGCAGGTTCTTATCGTTCTCTATCAATTTTCTGACATCGGACAGTTTCTTTGCATCAACCCTATAACGTTCAATGGAGGCAATCGCGCTGGAGAACACCTGAACTTTCTCTCGAATCCCTCGTTCAACCTCACGAACATAATCATCCCTTTGCGCCAACGCATTGTCGTAGTTCTTCTTCTGCACTTCGACATCCTTACGCGCCTCGGCAATCTTGTCCTCCAACTCACGAACTTTCGCCGTCTGGCTCTCGACAGACTCTACTGCCACTTTGTGGATTATCTCCGCCGCCTCTTTCTTCTGCGTTTCGTCCTGCACATACTCGTCAACGACTTTGCATCCTCTCTGGTGCGCAATGATCAACGGAACAGCGCAGAAACGTCTGTCAGGCTTGAGCTTAGCGGCCGCCCCCACACGATCC
>JAEEHO010000050.1 GCA_016280845.1 Paludibacteraceae bacterium
CTGCATCGTGTATCATGCCGGCGAAACAATCGCTCCCTTTTGGCTAAGCAGCGATATACGAGGTATATAGCCCACAAATTCCTTTAATTTCCGTTGCACTCTTGCATATTTCACAAAAAAGTAGTACCTTTGCAGCCAAATTTGATTTATAGAGTAGTATGAAACGTACAAAAATTTTCAAGACCATCTTCTATGTAATAATGGCAATCTTATCAGTAGCGTGTGAGGAAACGATTGAAATGCGGCAGTCCTATGCCTTTGAAATCAGTTTCCTGCATTCTTCAAACCTCGATCGTGCGCTAGTAGAGGGGTATTTTAAAGATAAGAATGCACCATATGGTGGTTATTTGACTTTCTCGGGACCTAGCCGTTTTGATTGTGATGCCAAGGCTAGTGAGCGTTTCTACGAGATTACCGCTACTTTCTCCCGTGCCGAATTGGCACAGTTGGGGCTGAGTGATAGTTGCCGTTTTACATATAGTGCAAGCCGCAATGTGTATATGGGCAGTTCTGATGGCGACGTGTATTATGTCGCTCAATGGACCTACCCGCAAGCCGATTAAAATTCTGCCGCAATGGTAACAATACAACATATCAATAAGGCTTTCGGTAAGCAACATGTGCTGCAGGATGTGTCGTTGGCCATCCCCGAAGGACAAGTGTTGGGTCTGCTGGGTCCGAACGGAGCCGGCAAATCTACGCTGATGAAGATTCTAATCGGTCTCTGGCATGCTGACAGCGGTGTAGTCAGTGCGCCTAAGAATATAGGTTATCTGCCGGAGAATAATCCCTTGTATGACGACATGTACGTAACTGAGTATCTTCGTTTTATGGCCAAGATGACTCAGGTGGAGCATATAGAGGAACGCGTGGAAACGCTGATAGAGCGAGTGGGGTTGTCTCCCGAACGCCACAAGCATATTCGCGCGTTGAGCAAGGGGTATCGTCAGCGTGTGGGTTTGGCGCAGGCGTTGCTGGGCGATCCCGATCTGCTGATATTGGACGAACCGACCACCGGTCTCGACCCTAATCAGTTAGCAGAGATACGTGCGCTGATACGTTCGTTGGGCCGTGACCGCACGGTCATTCTCTCAACCCATATCATGCAAGAGGTGCGCGAGATGTGCGACCGAGTGGTTATCCTCTCGCACGGCGAGATCAAGGCGGATAGACCGATTGACGAGATCAAGGATCTGGAACAACTGTTCCGCGAGGCTACACACTAAACATTCCACAAGAAATGAGTGAATTCGATATACGACAACAGATGAGCGAGAAGGAACAGGACAACGCGTTGAGACCGTTGTGCTTTGCTGACTTTGCCGGTCAAAGCAAGGTCACTTCCAACCTCAAGATCTTTGTAGAAGCGGCTAAGATGCGTGGCGAGAGTTTGGACCACGTGTTGCTTTTCGGCCCTCCGGGTCTGGGCAAAACCACGCTGAGTAATATCATTGCCAACGAACTGGGTGTGGGATTCAAAGTAACCAGCGGCCCTGTATTGGATAAGCCCGGCGACTTGGCCGGTCTGCTTACTTCGCTCGAACCGAACGATGTGCTGTTTATCGACGAGATCCATCGTCTGAGTCCTATTGTGGAAGAGTATCTCTATTCGGCCATGGAGGACTATCGCATTGATATCATGATTGATAAGGGCCCTTCCGCCCGCACGATACAGATTGATTTGAACCACTTCACCCTGATTGGCGCAACGACTCGTAGCGGTTTGCTGACCAGCCCGCTCCGTGCGCGTTTTGGTATCAATTGCCACCTGGAGTATTACGATGCCGATATATTGGCCGGCATTGTGAAGCGCAGTGCGGGCTTGTTGGGTGTTGAAATCAACGACAAGGCGGCAGGCGAGATCTCGCGTCGCAGTCGTGGAACGCCCCGTATCGCCAATGCGCTTCTGCGCCGTGTGCGCGATTTTGCGCAAGTGAAGGGCGATGGAAAGATTGACTTGGAGATAGCACAATACGCGCTGGAGGCACTCAATATCGACACTTTCGGCCTCGACCAGATAGACAACAAGTTGCTGACTACGATTATTGACAAGTTCCGTGGCGGTCCGGTGGGTCTGAATACTATTGCTACGGCGATGGGTGAAGATGCGGGCACTATCGAAGATGTTTACGAGCCGTACCTGATCAAGGAGGGATTCATCAAGCGCACGCCTCGTGGCCGCGAAGCCACCGAACTGGCTTACAAGCATTTAGGCAAAGTGCCAATGGCTGCAGACGGACAGCAATCGATGTTCTAATACATTCAATACAAGCATAAAACAAAGAGAGCCGCAAGTAAAGCGGCTCTCTTTGTTTATATCTACTCTTTGGATTTTACAGTAGTTCCACCGAGCGGTTAACGAACTTAGCCAATGCTTCGCCCTTCAGTTGTCCGCTGGCGAGCAGAGCGATGTCAATCAGTTGTTTCAAACGCTCGTCTTCGCCCTTCAGCGAATAAACGGTCTCGACAACAGTCTCTTTGGTTGGCGCTTCGCCGTCTTTCTCGGCCTTCTTCTCAACCTCTTTGCTGACTTGTTCACTAGTCATTTTGCTGATCAGGTCTTGGATAAGCGGGTGAGCGGTATTCAGCACTATAGTGTAGTTGTCCGGCATTTGGCCGTAGAAGGACATTCCTTGCTGGTGGGCGGACATCTCTTTCATTCGGCGCATAAACTCGTTTTGCGTCAGGAAGACAGGCAGCGCGTCTGCCGATGCGGCTTCGCAGGAAACATAGTATTTCAGTCTCTCGCTCTCAGGAATGATGGCCTCGACAGCTTTGCGCAGGCCTTCCTTCTGTTCGTCGGAATAGTTGTCTTTGGCTGCGTCGTCTTTGCGAATGATATTCTCAATCGTATCGCTATCTACGCGCACAAAGCGCAGTTTGTTGCCTTCGGCTTTCTGCTCGGCCTGCGACATGGCGTGAACGTCCAGTTCGCCGTTCTGCAGCAACACATCGTATCCCTTTGCCTTCGCACGCTCAATATAAGTGTAGTTGGCGTCCGCATTTTGGGTATAGAGGATAATGAGATTGCCGTCCTTGTCGGTTTGTGCCTCTTTGACTTTGTCTTTGTATTCATCCAGAGTGAAGTACTTGCCATCCAGATTCTTCAGCAACGCAAAGCCCACAGCCTTCTCGTAGAACTTCTCGTCAGTCAGCATACCGAATTGGATGAATAGTTTGATATCGTCCCACTTCTTCTCGAAGTTCTCGCGGTCGTTCTTGAACATCTCTGCCAATTTGTCGGCCACTTTCTTGGTGATATAACCGCTGATTTTCTTGACGTTATTATCTGACTGCAGGTATGAACGGCTGACATTCAACGGAATATCCGGGCTGTCGATGACGCCGTGCAGCAGAGTCAGATATTCCGGAACGATGTTTTCCACCTCGTCGGTCACATAGACCTGATTGCAGTAGAGCTGAATCTTGTTGCGATGCACATCCAGGTTGGTCTTTATCTTCGGGAAGTAGAGAATACCGGTCAGGTGGAACGGATAGTCCACATTCAGATGGATATGGAACAGCGGTTCGTCCATCTGAGTCGGGTAGAGTTCGTGGTAGAACTTATCGTAGTCTTCGTCCTTCAGATCAGCGGGTTTGCGTGTCCATGCCGGAGTGGTATCGTTGATGATATTCTCTTCCTCGGTCTCCACTTGCTTGCCGTCTTTCCACTCTTTCTTCTTGCCGAAAGCGATCTCAACGGGCAGGAACTTGCAGTATTTCTTCAGCAGTCCTTCTATCGTTGCATCTTCCAGATACTGAGCGAATTCGTCGTCTATGTGCAGCACTATATCCGTACCGCGCTCAGCCTTGATGGTCTCCTCCAGCGTATATTCCGGATCACCTTCGCACGACCAGTGTACAGCCTTGGCGTCCTCTTGGTAACTCTGCGAGAAGATTTCCACTTTCTTGCTGACCATAAAGGCGGAATAGAAACCGAGACCGAAATGGCCGATGATGGCTTCGGTGCGGTCTTTGTATTTGTTGACAAACTCTTCTGCGCCCGAGAACGCAATCTGATTGATATATTTGTCTATCTCCTCGGCTGTCATGCCTATACCGTGGTCGGAGACTGTCAAAGTCTTTTTCTCCTTATTTATTATTACGCGCACGCGCGTATCGCCCAAGTCGCCTTTCACTTCGCCTACAGACGACAGTGTTTTCAGCTTTTGGGTTGCATCTACGGCATTGCTGATCAGCTCGCGCAAGAAGATCTCATGATCCGAATAGAGGAATTTTTTGATGACGGGGAATATATTGTCTGATGTTACC
>JAEEHO010000051.1 GCA_016280845.1 Paludibacteraceae bacterium
AGTCGTCCTCCCATCATCATCGAACGCTCCACATTGATCCAATCGCCTTCTTTGATCAGGTCGAGATTGGTCAGGCGGAGAGTCTCCTGCATGGCGGTAACGGTATAGAGATCGCCCTCTATCTTGACGACAGTCAGGCAAACGCCATTGTGCGCAATTGACTGGTCTATACTCAACGGCTCTCCAAACGGATTGCGTAGGGTAAAATGCTTATTTGTTTGCTCAGTTTCTATCTTGACAACCTGAGCCATTGTTTCTACTATTCCGGAAAACATCTTTTTATTTGCGATTTAACGATTTACGATTTACTAATTGTGAGAGCGGGAAATCCTTGCGGGTAAGGACAAACAAGTATACTCCTAGAAGCACGGTGCCGATAGCCATCAGTAGCCACATATTGCTGATATAGTAATAGCGCAGTGCATAATAAACAGACAAGAGGCCTAATGTCAAAACGGTATATTGGCCGATGCACTTCAGGTCGTACGGTATAGGTGCCTTCTTTTGGCCGATAAAGTACGACAACAACATGATGCAGAAGTAGCAAACCAGACTGCTGCCGCAACTTGCCCAATAACCGATACGTGGCACTCCGACAACCTGTAGCGCGAAGGTAATAATCAAACCTATCAGTGAGAAATATGCTCCCCACTTGGTCTCATCTGTCAGCTTATACCAGAAACTGAGATTGAAATATATTCCTTGGAAAATATATGTCCACAATACTACCGGAACGATCTTCAGTCCTTCCCAATAACTGCTGGCTACAATGTAACGGAATATATCCAAGTAAAACACCACACCAAGCATAATAAGATAGGAGAAGATGATATAGTACTTCATTGCATCAGCATAAGACTCTATCGATTGGTGGTCTTTGTGCTTGGCAAAGACGAATGGTTCGTACGCATAGCGAAAAGCCTGGGTGAACATCATCATCACCATTGCGACTTTGAAACATGCTCCGTAGATACCCAGTTGCGCTTGTGCGTCATCGTACGGGTAGAGATACGGGAAGAGAATTCTGTCCAGAGTCTGGTTCATGATACCCGCAACACCGAGCACCAGCAATGGTAGTGAGTAACGCAACATCGCTTTCAGTATCGACCAATCAAATTGTCCGCCTTTAGGCATAGTGAACGGCAGTAGACAAATTGTTTGAATGGTAGTGGCTAGGACATTGCTCAGGAATACATAGAACACATCGTTTTTGCCCAGTACCACAAGGAAAAGGAGGTTGAAGGCAATATTGAGAATGACGAACAGCAGTTTGAGTCCGGCGAAGACATACGGGCGTTTCTTGTAGCGGAGATAGGCGAATGGAATGCAGGCGAAAGCATCGATGGCAACAGTGGCGAACATCATCTCTACAAATTCTGCGTGGTCGGGATAACCCAATACATTCGCTATCGGTTGGTGGAAAAGCACCACGAGCAATGTGAATAGTGCGCTGCTGACGAGCAATGTTATATAGGCGGTCTTGTAGATCGTTCCGGCATCATAGTCCTCGCGATTGGCAAAACGGAAGAATCCGGTTTCCATACCATAAGTAAGGATAACCAGCAGCAGAGCCGTCCAAGCATAGATATTGGTTACAATACCGTAATCGGCAGTGCGCGCCAAGGCGTACGTATACAACGGAACCAACAGGTAGTTCAGAAACTTACCTATTATGCTACTCAACCCATAGATGGCGGTGTCCTTCGCCAAGGATTGCATCTCACTCATCGCTATCGACTTTTGACTTTTGATTTTCGATTCCTGCTACGCAGATTACTATTTCGCCTTTTGGCGGTGTTTGTTTGAAATGTGCTATCAGTTCTGCCAAAGTGCCGCGTACCGTTTCTTCGTGCAGTTTGCTTATCTCGCGCGTTACGCTGGCTTTGCGTTCTTCGCTGCAAACAGATGCCAGTTGCTCCAGGGTCTTGACGAGACGGAAAGGCGACTCATAGACGATGAAGGTCTCATCCAATCGAGCCAGGTATTGTAGGCGGGTCTGACGTCCTTTCTTTTGCGGAAGGAATCCCTCGAAATAGAAATGGTTGTTAGGCAGACCGCTATCTACCAGCGCCGGAACAAAGGCCGTAGCACCCGGCAGGCACTGGATCTCGATGTCCGCTTCAGCGGCAGCACGCACGAGGAAGAATCCCGGGTCGCTGATTGCCGGAGTGCCGGCATCGGAGATCAATGCGATGTTCGCACCGGCCTTGAGTCGCTCGACGATATCTGCGGATGTCTCGTGCTCGTTGAACTTATGATGGCTCTTAAGCGGAGTGTGAATATCGAAATGCTGCAACAACACGCCGCTTGTGCGTGTGTCTTCCGCAAGTATCAAATCCACACTTTTCAGCACTTCGATTGCGCGAAAAGTCATATCTTGCAGATTGCCGACCGGTGTGGGTACGATGTATAGCATTGACTATTTACGATTAGACGATTTATCCGAAACGGCGGTGCAGGGAGATGATGAACTGCTGATAGGTGTAGCTCTCCGGATCCCAGTTGAAGCGGGCAATATAGTTGACTGCCTCGTCAAACGAGCCGAGTTCGTCCAGTTCCTTCAAAGTCAGTTGCATCAGTTCGGCGTTCTGGTTGAACAGTTCGCGCTGATAGAGGAAACGATCGCCGAGCGAGATAGCCTGACGAATATCGTTGACAGGCTTGCCGTACATGGTCGAACCGGTAGCAGCGTTCGGTGCCGCAGCGGGCGCAGGGGCTGGTTGCGGAGCAACGTATTCCTGCTTGGGAGCAGCAACGGGTTCGGGCTTAGGTGCTTCCGCTGCCGGCTGTTGTTGCTGTTGCTGCTGTTGTTGCATCTGTTGCTGCATAGCGAAGTAGTCCTGAATAGGCTGTTGCGCAACAACGCGTGGCTGCTCAACATGTGCCGGTTGCCTGCGAACATCTTCGAGAAGCTCGCGAATCTTGGCCATATGTTCGCTGAGAGCGAGCAGATTGGTCTCTGCTTCTTCTATCTTATCCGTGAGCGCACTCTGAGACGCTTCGAGAGCGTCCAGACGTGCCTCAAGAGTTTCAAAATATTGAATCAGTTCTTCCATAGTTATGAATTGTTGTCAATTATTTGGTGGCTTCTTCCAACTTCTTCATGATAGAGAACATGAAGATAGCGGCGATAAGGCAAACACCGATGAATACGCTCCAAACGATCCACAATGGAATATCGCCCCACAGTTTACCGCCGATACGTACGAGGTAATTGCCGATAGCGGTAGCAACGAACCAACCGCCCATCATCATTCCTTTGTATTTAGGAGGAGCCACTTTGCTGACGAACGAGATACCCATCGGGCTGAGGAGTAACTCACCGAAGGTAAGAATCAAATAAGTATAGATCAATACATTTGCGTTAACGAAAGTCGGGTCGCCGCTGACGCGTGCCAGTTCCTGTTGCGCCGGAGTGAGCAGGCCGATGGAGCAAACGGCCATCAGTACGTAGGCTGCGGCAGCAACCACCATACCGTAAGCAATCTTGCGCGGAGCACTCGGCTCTTTGCCACGTTTAGCAAGTGCGCCGAAGATAGCCATGCTCACCGGAGTCAGCGCTACTACGTAGAACGGGTTGAACTGCTGGAAGATAGGAGCGGCAATATGCATCTCAGCCGGGTGACTAAAGTATTTGTATGCCAGGACAGCGATACATGCAGCACCGATACCGCCCCAGATACCTTTCGACTTGCGTGTACCATCGCCGAAGATGCCGAACAGAGCATAAACGAGAATGGCAACAACAACGAGGTTGATGATATCGAACGCCATGGTTTGCGTGCCGGCAACAACCGGATTGACGAATTCGTCAGCGAAGAAAGTGAGGGTCAGACCGTTCTGGTGGAATGCCATCCAGAAGAAGAGCACAACGGTGAAAACGAGACAGAGAGCCACGATACGTTTCTTGGTCTGCTCCGGAGTCAGTTCTTCTACTGCTTGTTCCTGACCGCCCTTAACGGCTTGCTTAACGCTGTTCTCAACATGCTTGAACCAAGGACGGCAAGCGTAGTAGATAGCGATAGAGAAAACCAGCGAAGCGCAGGCAACCATGAAGGCGAAGTGGTAACTGTCGTTCACGCTATAGCCCAGCGACTCCTGTGCCCACGCCATGATCTTAACGGCTGCAGTAGGAGCGAACATAGCACCGATGTTGATAGCCATGTAGAACAGCGAGAAAGCTGCGTCGCGGCGGTCTGCGTATTTAGGATCATCGTAGAGGTTGCCGACCATCACTTGCAGATTGCCCTTGAACAATCCTGTTCCGAACGAAATCAGAAGCAATGCAAGAAGCATGATACCCATGGCAAAGCCGGTACCGCCTAACGGCAAAGCCAGACAGATGTAGCCGAGGAACATGATGAAGATACCATATGTCACACACTTGCCGTATCCGATCTTGTCGGCAATCATACCGCCTACCAGCGGCAAGAAATATACACATGCCAGGAAACCGGCATAGATACGGCTGGCTGCGTCAGCAGACAATCCGAAGTTAGCGCGCAAGAAAAGCGCAAACACGGCTAGCATGGTGTAGTAGCCGAAACGTTCGCCTGTGTTGGCGAGTGCCAAGGCAAATAAGCCTTTTGGTTGATTAGAAAACATGACTTTTATATTTACAATTTTACGATTAAGCGATTTAATGATTTTGGCGATGTTATCGTCTCGTTATCGTCCCGTTATCGTCTCGATCACTCCAAGCGGATTTTCCATTATCAACAATCAAGGACTTCGCACCTGATGGTGTACCCGTTAGTCGGGGAAACCCTAGACGGAAGGGGTAAAAACCTCAGTCCAAAGGTGCTTGTCTTCGGCGCGTCCGAACTGGATGTCACGTAGGGCGTGGTAGAGTTCGCTGAGCACCGGTCCCGGTTGGTCGCAGATATGATAGGTTCTGTCTCGCTCGGGGTCAAGCACTTTGTCGATAGGCGAGATGACACATGCGGTGCCGCACGCTGCGGCTTCCTGCATATCTGCCAGTTCCTCCAGGCGGATGTGTCGGCGTGTCACCTTGTAACCGCGTTCTTTGGCCAGCGTCATCAGACTGTCGTTGGTGATGCTCGGCAGGATAGCGCTGCTTTTCGGAGTCAAGTATTCGATTTGGCTGTTGGCTGTTGGCTGTTGACCGTTGGTCTTGATACCGATGAAGTTGGCTGCGGAACATTCGTCGATATACTTGTGGTGCTGTGCGTCAAGGAAGATACAGTCGTATCCCAGCGCGTGCGCCGATTCGGTGGCTCGGAACGATGAGGCGTAGTTGCCGCCGACCTTGAATTGGCCTGTACCGTAGGGCGCAGCGCGGTCCACATGACGATTGACAATGAAGGTCGTGCAGTGGAACTTACCCGGATAGTACGGTCCGATAGGCGAAGCGATGACGATGAACTCGAAGTCGTGTCCCGGTCCGACGCCCAATCGCGGAGTGGTGCCAATCAGCAGCGGTCGCAGATAGAGCGTGGCGCCTGTGCCGTACGGCGGAACGAAATCGATGTTCTTCTCTATGGCCATACGAATAGCCTTGCCGAACAGTTCTTCGGGCACGGGCGTCATGTACAGTCCTTCGGCGCTCTTGGCCATGCGGCGTGCGTTGTCGCGCCAGCGGAAGATACGAATCTTGCCGTCTATGCCGCGAAAGGCTTTGAGCCCTTCGAACGCCTCTTGTCCGTATTGTAAAGCCGTGGCGGAAACATGTAGTTGCAGGTATTTGTCGGTAGTGGCGTAGGGCTCTTCCCATCGGCCGTCATGACATGCTGCGCGCACTATAAATTCCGTCTCGGTATAGTGAAAACCCAGTTTACTCCAATCAATATTTTGTACCATCTTTCTTATTTATAGTTTGCCAATTGTTTCGGGTCCGAACTCAAACAAATCATCCAATATACTTTGTCCGTTACCGAAAAAGCGGTTCAAATCTTCGTTCTTCCAATCTGCGGTTGGCAGATAACTATAGGCTGACATCTGCAAGCCTTCGGCCTTCGGCCTCTGGTTGTTCAGCAGACTCATTATCACTTCGTGCAATCCGCTATTCAAGTCCCACAGCCACTTGGTTTCTCGTTCATAGAACGGGCGGAAGAACTCGGCGTAATAATCAAAGAACGGCGTGTGGCGGTAGGCGGAGACCAACGATATCCAATGCTGGTGTTGCCAGCGGCTCTGGTAACTGATCTCGATGTCGCGTGTCAGTTGCTTGTGCTCCACCTTCTTAACGGGTACGCTGAGTGTCAGCGGTCCATCGGGTGTGGAGATGAGACAACGATTGCGGCAAGTCTGTTTCTCGAACGACTCCAGTGCCTCTATTTGCGTTTGCGCCGGATCGGTGAGATAGGCTTTGTACCACTCGCGCGGAGCCAAATATGCTACGGGAAGAACTGTCAAACCAATTGCGAATTTTCTTTAGTTTCTTCCTGTTGCTTTTCTGCCGAGACGATTCCAGCGGATGTGGCGGTTGTCTTTGTCGAGACTGAGCCAGATGAATACCGGTCGTCCAACGACATGATCCTCGGGCACAAAACCCCAATAGCGGCTGTCGGCCGAGTTGTGGCGGTTGTCACCCATCATCCAGTAGTAGTCCATTTCAAACTCATATTCCTGACCGATAGCCATCGGCTTGAACTCGTAGGCATCGGCAATGCGGCGATATATCCAATAGTTGTCCTCGGTGATCATCAGCTTGTCGCCCTTACGCGGGATGTAGATAGGTCCGTAGTTGTCGCGTGTCCACTCGTTGTGGCCCAGCGGATAAACGGCGCCGCCCTGTTGCTCCGGCTCGAGCGCGACAGCCAGCACGTGCGGGTTCTTCTCCAACTCAGCCTTCATGGCTTGTGTGAGCGGGAAATGGTAGAGGTTGGCGTCTATCTGTATGCGATCGGCGAGACTGATTCCCACTTTGTCGAGATACTTGCCGCCGAAGATATGTCCGTCGGTTTCAACGAGATAGTTGAGTTGCAGTCCTTCCTTCTCGGGTTCGCGCTGCCACTCCTCTGATGACTTCGTATAGATCACATTGTCGATGATTTTCAGGCTGTCGCCCGGTGTGCCGACGCAACGCTTCACGTAGTTCTCGCGGCGGTCAACAGGACGAGTGACGATATCGCCGAACACATCCTTGCGCGCCTTAACCACGTTCTCACCGTAGTAGTAGCAGAGCGTGTAGTAGTCGGGATTCTGCATCTTGGTGCAAACGGTATCGCCTGTCGGAAAATTGAAGACAACGATATCGCCCTTCTGCGGACTGGTCCATCCGGCCAGGCGCTTGTAGTCCCAATGCGGATTGTCGAAATAGCTCTTGCCGCCACCGAGCCAAGCCGGCATGGTGTGCTGAACAAGCGGCATACTGAGCGGCGTTTGTGGTACGCGTGCGCCGTAAGCCATCTTGCTCACATACAGAAAATCGCCCACGCGGAGTGTTTTCTCCAACGAGGCCGAAGGAATCTGATAGTTCTGGAAGATATAGAGATTGATGAAATACACAGCCACCAGCGCAAAAACGATAGCATCTACCCATGAGAAAATAGTGAACAAAATAGGCTTTGTGTCTTTGTACTTACGCCACCACGAGTAGTTGATGTACTTGGTTGTAAAAGCATCGGCAACGATCGGCAACAGCGCCAACCAACCGAGGCTTGCCCAATCGCCCCAAGCTACCCAAACAACAAAAATGATATACAATGCGCACCAAATACCTGCGCGAATCCATCCGCCGCGAGTGACTTTTGCTAATCTATCTTTTAAATGTTCCATTTTGTTTATTTTCGACTTATAAGTATCTCGTATGTGTCTCATACGTGTCTCGTAAGTGTCTCGTAAAAGTATTATGTTCTGTTTTTATATGTTTGCCAATTGGTAGATCTTGCGCAGACCTTGCGCAGAAGTTATGCCAAGTGTTAATGTTGTATATTGGCTATTTCTTCTGCGGCTAATACGGCGCCGAGTGCGAATCCGCGGCGGCCCTTGGCTATATGGGTGAGCACGATGGTATCTTCGGGACTATCCCATGTGACGGTATGTGTTCCCGGCACTTCTCCTTCGCGCACCGATTCAATAGCAATATTCGTGCCATTCAGTCGTTCGCAGTGCTCTTTTATTTGTTCAACCAGCGTTTTTGCTGTGCCGCTGGGTGCATCCAGCTTGTGAATATGATGGATCTCCTTGAGCGCCGGTGCGTATTGCGGCTGCTTGGCCATCATGTCAGCCAGCAGTCGGTTGAGCTCGAAGACAATATTCACGCCCACCGAGAAATTGCTGCTCCATATCAGCATGGTTTTGCCATCTTTGTCTTTGATGGTGACGCGGGTCTTGTCTCCCTCTCTTGAGGAGAGGGCAGGGGAGAGGTTGTCCACATTCCATCCTGTACTGCCGCTGACGACGGGCACACCTTGCGCCCACGCTGCGCGGATGTTCTGCTCGGCAGTGGAGGGTGTGGTGAATTCGATAGCAACATCCGCACTTCGAAAAACAGGGCTGTCAAAACCGATCACCGACGAACCGTCACCGATGAACAATGTTGGGTCAATCACTCCGACAATTTCATGTCCGCGTTCCAGGGCTATATGCTCAATCATGTGGCCCATCTTACCATAACCAATAATTGCAATCCTCATATGCGCGTCAATTATGCGCGCTCAGCGCGAGCACGCGTACCAAAACGGCCGCAAAATTACAAAAAATAATTGATATATGCAAG
>JAEEHO010000052.1 GCA_016280845.1 Paludibacteraceae bacterium
TGAACCTGATTCTGTACAGGTTGAGGTCGTTTTGGTACCGGGTAAGAACAAAGATGATCGGTATGCCGGTAAAGCGACAGTACACCAGGACTTTCAGTTAAAAAAGAAATAAAATACACAAGAATATGGCAAAAGCATTTCAAAAAATCTACACCGAGATCACTGCCATCACCAAGGCTACTTGCTCGCTCAAGGCCGATGGAGTAGGTAATGATGAGTTGGCTACCGTTAACGGCAAACTGGCACAGGTGGTGAAAATTATTGGCAACGATGTGACGCTTCAGGTGTTCCAGGGAACCGAAGGTATTCCTACCAACGCTGAAGTAGTCTTCCTCGGCAAGTCGCCATCGCTCAAGGTGAGCGACCAATTGGCAGGCCGTTTCTTCAACGCCTACGGCGAGCCTATTGATGGCGGACCTCAGATAGAGGGTAAGGAAGTGGAGATTGGCGGTCCTTCGGTTAACCCGGTACGCCGTAAACAGCCGTCAGAGCTGATTGCAACGGGTATCGCAGGTATCGACTTGAACAATACCTTGGTTTCCGGACAGAAGATTCCGTTCTTCGCTGACCCCGACCAGCCGTACAACCAAGTGATGGCAAACGTGGCTCTGCGTGCAGAGGCAGACAAAATCATCCTGGGTGGTATGGGTCTGACCAACGATGACTACCTCTACTTCAAGAATGTCTTCTCCAACGCAGGTGTGCTCGACCACATCGTATCGTTCGTAAATACGACCGAGAACCCGCCTGTAGAGCGACTCCTTATCCCGGATATGGCGCTGACCTCAGCTGAGTATTTCGCAGTAGAGAAACACGAGAAAGTGCTCGTCCTCTTGACCGATATGACTCTATATGCCGACGCATTGGCTATTGTCAGCAACCGTATGGATCAGATTCCTTCCAAGGACTCCATGCCGGGTTCGCTATATTCAGACCTTGCTAAAATTTATGAGAAAGCCGTTCAATTCCCGGAGACCATCGGTGGCGGTTCTATCACCATTATTGCCGTGACAACTTTGTCGGGCGGTGATATCACGCACGCTATTCCGGATAACACCGGTTATATTACAGAGGGTCAGTTGTACCTGCGTCGAGATAGCGAAATTGGTAAGGTAATTGTCGATCCATTCCGTTCGTTGTCGCGTCTGAAACAATTGGTTGCGGGTAAGAAAACGCGCGAAGATCATCCGCAAGTTATGAATGCTGCCGTTCGCTTGTATGCTGATGCCGCAAACGCAAAAACAAAGAAGGAAAACGGATTCGATTTGACCGACTACGATGAGCGTTGCTTGCAGTTCGCACGCGACTACTCGCGCGAGATCCTGGCTATTGATGTCAATATCAATACCACCGAGATGCTCGATGTAGCGTGGGCACTCTTCGGCAAGTACTTCAAACCGGAAGAGGTGAACATCAAGGCTGCACTGGTAGAAAAATATTGGCCAAAAGCATAAACTATGGCAATAACTTATCAATTCAATAAAACATCGCTGCAAGGCCTGGAGAAGGACCTGAAGATGCGCCAACGCACGCTTCCTACGCTGCAGAGCAAGGAAACGGCGCTCCGCCTCGAAGTCAAGCGCGCCAAGAAGGAATTGGACGACTTGGATCGCGAGGTAGAGCAACGCATCAAGGATTACGACCAGATGCTTGCGTTGTGGGGCGAGTTTGATACCAGCCTCATCCACGTGGACGATGTGCGCATGTCTATCAAGAAGATAGCGGGTGTACGCGTGCCTGTGTTGGAGGAGGTGTTGTACTCCACCAAGGAGTTCTCGCTTTTCGCTTCGCCCAAGTGGTTCGCCGACGGGTTTGAACAACTCAAGGCTATTGCAGACGTAGGTATCCGTCAGGAGTTTGTACGCCGCAAGGTGGACCTACTGGAATATGCGCGCAAGAAAACGACGCAAAAGGTCAACCTGTTCGAAAAGGTACAGATACCCGGTTATCAGGATGCCATACGCAAAATCAAGCGATTTATGGAAGATGAGGAGAACCTCAGCAAGTCCAGCCAGAAGATCGTGAAGAGTAAGAAAGAGGCTGAAGCAAGAAAGGAGGCACAGCAATGATCACACCAATGAAGAAATACACGTTCCTCGTGTTCCATCGTGATTATGAGGGTTTCCTGACACAATTGCGCGATCTGGGCGTGGTGGATATTACGACCAAGGCAGCTGGTCTGCTGGAGGAGAACGAGCAACTGCAGGCAGCATTACAGCACGAGGATGAACTGCGCCACCTGTTGGCTCAAGGTGCTCCCGATCAGTTGCTTCAGGAGCGCGACAATGTGGCTCAACGCATAGCGGACACCAAGCAAACTATGCAGCAGATAGCCGTATGGGGCTCGTTTGATGCCAAGCGTATTCAGTTGCTGCAGGAAGCGGGATACACACTCCGTTTCTTCTCGTGCGCGGATAGCGCGTTTCAGGAGGAGTGGGGTATAGCGGTGGCTAAAGAAGGCGGCCGTACCTATTTCGTGCAAGTGACCGGTGCGGGCGAAGAGGCTCAGGACCTGACAGAAACGGCGGCTATGCCCGTTGAAATCGGCGAAAAGGATGCAACCCTCTTGGCAACGGAGATAGAGCATTTGAACGGTCTGCTGGTTGCTGCCAACGCACGTATAGAGGCATGGCAGAAAGCGAATTTGGATGATGTGCGCAAGCAACTTACCGAGGCACGCCAGCATATTGACTGGACGCGCGTGCAGTTGTCTACCGACCGTCTGGCGGAAGGTGCGCTCTGTCTGATAGAGGGTTTCTGCCCGATTGACAAAGAGTCGGACTTGAATGCTATGCTTGACCGTGCGCAGGTCTACTACGAGGAAACCGATCCGGCAGCTGAGGACAACACACCTATCAAGTTGAAAAACAATTGGTTTGTGCGTTTGTTTGAACCGCTGACTGGTATGTACGGTTGGCCTAACTACAACGAGTTTGATCCGACGCCTATCCTTGGCCCGTTCTTCCTACTGTTCTTTGCGCTCTGTATAGGCGACTGCGGCTACGGTCTGATGCTCATACTGATTGGTTATCTGATTCACAAGGACAAACTGAAGATCGAAATGTTCAGCGGTCTGGGTGGAATCATCATGGCGTTGGGTGTCGGCTCGACCATCATTGGCTATCTAATGGGTACCTTCTTTGGCATAGATATCTATCGTGCAGCATGGTTCCCGGATGGAGCTAAAACCATCATGTTCAACAACTTAGGCACGGACGGAAAGATAGGAGAGTATGACGTAATGATGGTACTGGCACTCGTTATCGGTGTCGTACATATTTGTCTAGCTATGGTAATCAAGGCGTTGGCTTACACCCGCCGCAACGGGTTCCGCGCTACTGCTGCCACATGGGGCTGGTTGCTGCTCATCGTTGGCGGTATAGCTACGGCTATTCTGGCTATGACTTTCTCGCTGCCTACTGAGACTGTCAAGTGGATTATGATAGGTATCGGTGGCATTTCTGCGCTGGGTATCTTCATTTTCAACACGCCGGGCCGCAATCCGCTGATTAACATCGGTGCAGGCCTGTGGGATACCTATGGTATGGTGACGGGTTTGTTGGGCGATGTGCTCTCGTATATTCGTCTATATGCCCTCGGTTTGGCGGGCGGTATGCTTGGTATGGCTTTCAACCAACTGGGAACAATGGTACTTAGCGATACGCCTAACGTAGGCACATGGATCGGATTCTTGCTGATTGTGACCTTTGGCCACGTGCTCAACCTGCTGATGGCATGCCTCGGCGCGTTCGTACACCCGTTGCGTCTAACGTTTGTCGAGTACTTCAAAAATGCCGGATACGAAGGTAGCGGCAAAATCTACGCACCGTTTAAAAAGTAAATCATGTGTTATGCCGACATGTTGTCGTGATGACACAACTTAACAACGAATAATTAAAACAATTAAAACAATAAAACAATGGAACAAATTCTTGGTTATCTGGGACTTGGCCTTATGTTGGGCTTGTCCGGTATTGGTTCGGCTTTCGGAACGACTATCGCTGCCAACGCAGCTGAGGGCGGATTGAAGAAGAACAAAGAAAAATCATCGGCTTACATGATTCTCTCTGCTCTCCCTGCAACTCAGGGTCTGTACGGATTCGTAGCCTTCCTGATGATGAAGGGTCTGATGGAAACTAATCCTATCCTGTTGTTCGGTCTGGGCATCGGTATGGGTTTGGTTTTCCTGTTGTCGGCTATCCGTCAGGGCCAGACAGCAGCAAATGGTATCGCCAATATTGCTGCAGGTCACGACGTTATGACTAACACTATGATTTACTGCGCATTGCCTGAGTTCTACGCAATCTTGGCATTGGTAGCAGGTCTTATGGCTTAATCATGAGTAAAGTATTTGTTTTCCCGGGGCAGGGTAGCCAATTTCCGGGAATGTGCCGCGACCTTTATGAGGCACATTCGGAGGCTCGCGAGATGTGCCAGGCAGCTAATCGGCTGCTTGGTTTCTCGTTGACCGACGTGATGTTCGATGGCACGGCGGACGACCTAAAGCAGACCAAGGTGACTCAACCAGCAGTGTTCCTGCACTCGGTTGTCAGTCAGCGCCTTATGACCGTAGAGCAGCCCTCTATGGTAGCGGGCCACAGTCTGGGTGAGTTCAGCGCGCTGGTAGCATGTGGCGCATTGCGCTTCGAGGACGCTCTGCTCCTTGTGTCGGCGCGTGCGCAAGCTATGCAGGCTGCGTGCGAGCAGAATCCGGGTACCATGGCCGCTGTGCTTGGACTGGATGACGATAAGATCATTGAGGTATGCCGTTCTATTGACAACGGTGTGGTAGTGGCAGCCAATTTCAACTGCCCGGGGCAAGAGGTTATCTCAGGCGAGGTAGTGGCCATTAACAAGGCTTACGAACTATTTAACAAGGCGAAAGCACACCGTGCGCTTCATCTGCATGAGTGCA
>JAEEHO010000053.1 GCA_016280845.1 Paludibacteraceae bacterium
TATTTCCCGCGCGGAAACAATATGAACAATATGTGGCGTCTCTCGCCTACTCTGCTCTATACTGTCGGCAAGTTCCAGTTGGGTCTGGAGTATGAGATTACTTCCGTTCAATACGGCAAAGGTGGCATCACCACACGCGGTCTGGCGGAGAACGATCTGCACTGGGTCACCAACCACCGTGTACAGCTGATGACCAAGTACAATTTCTAATCGCGATTCAATAAAAAATGATACTAACACGAGTTTGACCTCTCCCTTTCCTTCGGGTAAGGGCTGAGGTTAGATTCAATAAAAAAAAACAACATTAATCATGAAGAAAATTTTACTTTTTGTTGTCGCATCGCTTTGTAGCGTAGCCATGTTTGCAACAACTACAATCAACGAAATTAATTTATCCATCACCTATCCGAAAGCTGGTGAAAGCACAGACGATCCTTTAAAAATTGACGATTCATATGAGTCTATCTACCATTGCTGGTGTAGCGGATGGAGCATCTTTGAGACAGCTAGTCAAGATGAAGCAACGGGAGATTATAAACCGGATACAGAGTATCGGGTATATTTAACCTTTATGCATGCAGGCGGCTATGCTTTTGCACCAACCGTGAATGTGACAATTAACGGTGTTTTGCAGACAGAGACCGACCCGAATTGGTGTACAGCGGATTGCTATGCAATTTATACATACTTCACAACAACCACTACCGCTATCGAGAACGTGCAGAACGACAACACTCAGGCTACCAAGCAGCTCCGCAACGGACAGATTCTCATCGAGCGTAACGGACACATCTACAACGTTCAAGGCATAGAAGTGAAATAAAGTTACGGGATATATACTGAGTATACATACACATATTAGACGAAGCGGATGGTTGAGCCATCCGCTTTCGTTATGATAGTGGCTCGAGAGTGGCTTGAGAGTGGCTACGCATTCGGCACCTGACGAACAACAAGCCGACCTTTAGCCCATCCCTCAAGGAAAGACAAAGAATACGACTCATTTACGAGACGGATACGGGACAGATACGGGACGTTATCGAGACTATGGAAGTCATGCGAGAGTCATATGAGAGTCATAGAATGTACAAAGAACAAATGTACAATGTACAAAGGAATGCAGACCGCTTCGTTGAAAGAGCAAAGACCGTTCACTGCGTTCACTGAAAGAATAAAGATAGGACAGCTACTAATAGACAAAACATTTTTGTCTTTACTCCTTACTCCTTTAGTCCATAGGACGGTCCTTATTTCTAGAAAAAGCGCTTTTTTGCGCTTTTTCTTGCATATATGCAAAAAAAGCAGTACCTTTGCAGCCGTTTTTGGTAGAACGCTTTTTTTGTATACAAATATAATAATTTAATTCACAACATGTTCAAAATTTTCCCCGGTTTCGACTTAGTGCAAAGAATGCACAACGCGAAACACAGTAAACGCTTCGACCCGCGTACATGGCAGAAGAAAACATTCGGTTTCCTCGCCGTTGCTGCGGTCTTTCTGACCCTCTGGTTCTTGCCTACCGAATCATTCGGAATGGACGGCCTGACGCTCGTTCAACAACGCATCATCGCCATTTTCGTTTATGCCACTATGATGTGGGTGATGGAACTCATTCCAGCCTGGGCAACCTCGGTCAGCATCATGGGCTTCCTGCTCCTGTTTGCATCCAACTCGGGTATCAAGTGGCTTTGCAATCCGGACGAAGTAGGAATGCTGCTCAACTACAAACAAATCATGGCTTCGTTTGCCGACCCTGTCATCATGCTCTTTATCGGCGGATTCATCCTGGCTATCGCCACCACCAAAGCCGGTCTGGACGTGCACTTGGCTAAAGTGCTGATCACGCCGTTCGGCAAGAAGAGCGAGAATATTCTGCTGGGCTTCATGCTCGTTACTGCACTGTTCTCCATGTTCATCAGTAACACCGCCACCACCGCAATGATGCTCACCTTCCTCACCCCGGTGTTCAAGCAACTGCCGGAGGCCGGCAAGGGACGTATCGCCATGGCGCTCAGCATCCCTGTGGCTGCCAACATCGGCGGTCTGGGTACGCCTATCGGCACACCGCCTAACACCATCGCACTCAAGTACCTGAACGATCCCGAGGGTATGAACCTGGGTATCGGTTTCGGTCAATGGATGCTCTTCATGGTGCCGCTGGTGATTGTGATGATCATTTTCGCTTGGTGGTTGCTCAAGACCATGTTCCCATTCACCCAGAAGACTATCGAGCTGAAGATAGAGGGCGAGATGAAGCGCGGCCGCGACACCCGCATCATCATCGTTACGTTGGCTATCACCATCCTGCTGTGGATGCTCGACGCTCTGACAGGTATCAACACTTATACGGTTGCCTTCATTCCGTTTGCCGTCTTCGCCATGTTCGGTATCATCACGCGCTACGATCTGGAGGAGATCAACTGGTCGGTACTGTGGATGGTAGCCGGCGGTTTCGCCCTGGGCTACGCCATGAACGGCTCCGGACTGGCTGCACTCTTCGTACGTGCTATCCCGTTCGGCAATTTCTCGCCGGTGCTGATCGTCATCCTGTCGGGTCTGCTCTGCTACGGCCTGTCTAACCTGATCTCCCACTCCGCTACGGCTGCATTGCTGATGCCTATCCTCGTGGTCGTTTGCACCGCTATGGGAGACAAACTGACTGCCATCGGAGGCACCTCCACCGTACTGATCGGTGTGGCTATCGCCTCGAGCTGCGCTATGATACTGCCTATCTCCACTCCGCCGAACGCGCTGGCTTATGCCACCAACCTCGTGCCGCAGAAGGAGATGATCAAGACCGGTATCATCATCGGCATCGTCGGCATCGCACTCGGTTACCTTGTGCTCTTTGCCGCCAGCTCGCTGCATATCATCTAAAATAATATCATTTGTGCCAAACAACTAATTATCCATGAATATGAAAAAGTACATTGTATTATCGCTCATTGCTCTGTTGGCTGTTTCCTGCAAACAGGAGCGACAGATCAACATGAACCAATTGGCAGATAACTATGCCTTGGTTACCATCCCTGCTCCGGATCTGACCGGCATCACCGACAACGGAAAAGAAGTGCTTCAACTCTACCGCAAAGCTGCTGACGAAGTGGATGCCATCTACTGGCAGCAGTACTACGGCGACAAACAGGCACTGCTCGACTCGCTGACTGACCCGGACGAGAAACTGTATGCCGAGATCAACTACGGTCCGTGGGATCGTATCGACGGCGTGCCGTTCCTGCTCAACTTCAACCCGCGCCCCATCGGCGCACGGTTCTATCCGGAGGATATGACCAAGAAGGAGTTTCAGGCATGGAAGAACCCGGACAAGAACAGCCCGTACACACTCGTACGCCGTACCAAAGAGGGCGGTCTGCAGACCGTTTGGTACCACGATGCGTACGCCGACCATATCAACGAGATAGCCGGCTATCTGCAACGCGCTGCCGACGTGACCATCAAACCCAGCGTACGCCACTACCTGCTCAAGATGATTGAGGGCCTCAAGACCGACAATTACTACGAGAGCAACAAGGCATGGCTCGAGATGGACGACAGCAAGATGGACCTCGTGATCGGACCGATTGAGGCTGTGGACGACGGTATGTTCGGTACCAAGGCTTCCTACGGCGCCTATGTGCTGCTCAAGAACCTGAAGCGCACCGAGCAACTCAACGCGCTCTCAGCACGCATGAGCGAGTACCAGCACATGCTGCCCGGCAACCCCGCTTACCACCATTTCGAGCCGGGCTCGGAGTCGGACATCTTCTCCTGCAATGTACTATACTGCACAGGTTACACCAACGCCGGATACAAGGTGATAGGTATCAATTTCCCATACGACGCACACGTCCAGGAGGAGTTCGGTACACGCACTATCATCTTCGACAATATCATCCGCGAGAAATTCAACCGCACCGTCTTCCCTGTCGGCAAGACACTGCTGGACGACGACTTCCAACCTCATGTGGACGCCAGCGCCTTCTATTGGCTCGTTGTGTTCCGCGAGATTGCCAAGGGTCTGGGCGTCAAGGAGACCGTCAACGGCAGAGGAACAGTGGCTGAAGCACTCGGCACCGAAGCACTCGTGATAGAGAAAGCCAAATCCAACGTGATCGGCGCTTATCTCTGCGCACAAGAGGCTGAGACGGATCATATACCCGCCCTGTTCGGCAAGGAGGAAGTGCTGACTACCTTTGTGGCCAACACGCTCCGCTCGGTCCGCTTCGGTACGGCCGACCCGACCGGACAAGCCAACATACTGGTCTACAACTACCTGATGCAGAACAAGGCCGTTGTCTGGAACGCCACCGGCCGCTACAGTGTGGATTATGACAAGACATGGAAGGCCCTGGAGGAACTGGGCGCAGACCTGCTGCGTATTCAGGCTCTCGGCGACAAAGAGCACGCGCAGACCTATCTGCAGCACTACGGCGAGGCGGACATGAAGAGCCAAGCCGACAAGCGTGTCCTCGAGCGCGCCGGCATCCCTGTCGACATCCGTCTGGCGTACGAATAACCCCCACCCGATGGGAGAGAATATAGACAAGAAGACCCGCAGGCTGATCCTGCGGGTCTTCTCTCTTATATCTAACACAACGAATCGAGCGTCAACCGGCGTAGGAATGCAGGCCGCCCAGCAATCGGTTGACTCCGAAATAGGTGAACAACACAAAGAAGAACGCTACGATACAGAGTACATGGTAGCATCTGTCTGAATGCTGACGGCTGATACCTGACAGCCTCTTCAGTCACGGCCAGTGGAGCAGCAGCGCATAAACCATCATCGTGATAAGCGCCCACGTCTCCTTCGGGTCCCAACCCCAATACCTACCCCAACTCATGTTCGCCCACACCGCGCCGATGAAGATACCTGCCGTCAGGCAGAACAACGCCGGATAGAGGAGAAGAGATGATAGTTGACAGCAGACGGCTGAATGTTTCCGGCTGCTTAGTCCCACGATACCGGTAATCATGATGATGGAAAAGAGAGTATATGCCAACATAATCACCGATACGTGGATACCCAGCAAGGGCGTTTGCAGCACCGGTTGCAACGGCGGCTTGGGAGTAACCACCTTGGTCATGACGATCGTCATAGTTATGACAAAGACCGCCAAGCCCGCGAAAAGTATCGCTACTCCCCGGTCGGACCACTGCATCGCCAGACTCTTCAGCAATGCACGAAAGCGAGTGCCCGGCTGGAAGAAGAAGGCAATCATGGCAACGAGCAGCAGCGCATAGCCGGTATAGGTGATACCTATTCCCCACGGATCGTAGTTGTAGCTCAGCACCACGCCCTGCTGGTCGCTGTCGTAGTCCGACTGACAGAAGCGGAAATGCTTGTATTTGAGCGGCTTGTTCATACGCACCACGCCTTCGTCCACAGCCATCTGCTGTTGGCCATTGGCTTTTGGATTGCTCCTGTCCAGCAGACGGAGTTCGGTGACATAGTCGGCAGGATTGCCCAGGTCATCGCAGATGATCCGGAAATTCCAGAGAAAGAGGCTGACGGACTTCGGGCTGCTGAATGGTGACGGCCTAACGCTCAGCGTCTGCGCCTTGTCCGCACGCAGATGGATCTCGCCCTGCCGGCCGAAGAAATGCGTCACTCCCGCCCCAATGAGAATTATCAGAAGGGCGAGGTGAAGGCATTTACCATTTGTACATTTACAATTTACCATTTTAAATAGCATTGATAAATGCAACCACTGCATCTCTGTCTTCTTTGTTCAGTTTGTAGAACTGCTGCGTGGGCCAGTAGGCGTCGCTCTGCGGACTGTAGCCGTGCCACATGATAGCCTCGATCACATCGCGTGCACGCGTGTCGTGCAGACGTGCATCGTAGCGGTCACCCGTAGCCTTGCGGTGCAATCCTCTACCCCACAACGGTGTGGTACGGCACCAACCGGTACGGATATCGTTCTCCATACAGAGTTTGTGCTGAATCATGTCGGTGTACGGCCATATCTTCTGGTTCGGATAGCGCGGCATCTGCGCCGTGAATCCCTTGAAATTGTTCGGATCGCGCACCTCGTCTGCACCGGTGGTCCATGTCGGACGGTGGCAGTAGTCGCAGCCGATCTGCGAGAACACCTCTCTGCCTCGCAGCACCGCACTATCCTTCACATTACGCGCAGCGGGAACAGCCAGACCGCGATGCCAGATCATCACCTGGGTGAACTCGTCGTCACTCATCTCCGCCGGCAGCGTCTTGCTCAGCAGATAGTCGCGGATCTCCTGCTCCGTACCGAAGCCGGCTTGTACCTCCGGATCCTTGCTTGCGTACTCGGCGTAGATGGTTCCGTTCAGATCCAAGTAGTGGCTTTGGCGGTCAGAACGCGTCACGTTGGTGATATTCCATATCGCATTAGCGCCTGCACCGTCCATCAACGGGCCGCGTGTCAAGGCGTACGTAAAGCGTTTCGGTCCCCACTGCGGGTCATTCTTATAATAGCCGCTCTGCTGGAATCCGCCATTCCAGAAAGCCGGGTTCAGGCCGTTCTTCAACTTGCCGTCCGCCGCTTCCTTCTCATACTGGGCGATGATATCTTCGTCCTTGATGGCATCGAGCAGACCCGAACCATAGACGCCGATGGTATTCTCCAGTTTCACCTCATAGCCTTCGCTCTCCAGCAGTCCGTCCGGATCGCGATAGCCTTGGTTATAGACATAGACGGCCTCCTTGGGCATCTTCACCTCGGGGTAACGCAGTTCGTAGGTCTCGCCGTCCGCAAAGCGGTTGCCGTGCTCATCCACCGCCGTTTTCCACGTAACGGTGATCATGTCCGGATTCAGCGGTGCCTTGAACGGCGCAGCGCCGAACAACTGCGGCATTCCTGCCAACCAAGGCACATAGGCCTGCGTAGCGGGATTGATGACCACCAGCAGCGTTCCGTTGCCCTGATCCTTGGCATTGTACGTGCCCTCGGGAATAGAGGTGCCGTGACTGTAGTTAGGATGGCAATGCTGGCACGACGCACGCACATAGACCGGTCCCAAACCATGCTGGCGGCCCGTGGCGTTGGTCACAAAATCCTTCTCGGCGATATTATCGCCCTGCGCAAAAAACTGACCCAGACCTGCGTTCTCCGTTGCAGGAGTCGGCTGGCGGAAGGTCATAGACGAAGTGTTGGTGGTTGTACCCAACTCGCCGCCGGTGTAGTACCACTCAGGCATCTGATCGTCCGGATCCGGATCGGGTCCCGGACTCGGGCAGCCTGTCAGCGTCAGCATCATCGCGCCAACGCCTAAGAATAAGAATGATTTTTTCATAATGATTGCGATAGTAAAGGTAGTATGTTTATATGAATTATTCGCTCAGCAGCGGCAGCACCTCTTTGTCCAGCACTTCCTCCAGCTCGGCCACTTTGTCGATAGCAGCCTTCACTTGCGGATTGTTCTGCGCCGTGGTCTCGAAGTTCTGAATAGCCTCGATGGCTGTAATAGCATCGGTGATAGCCGCACGAACCTTGGTATCCAACTCCGCGTTCTGACGGAATACATAGTTGGAAATAGAGTAATCGCCCGCCAATGCACCACAATAAGCATGTTGGATAGAACGGATATTGTCAGCAAAATCGATGGTGGAAGTGCAGCTATACGGCGACTCGATATAGTCGCGCTCTGTCTCGTTGCTGCTTATATACGGGTTACCCATCTTCAGCTCAGCCACCTCGCCTGCTATATCCACACAGCCGGCAATGATCTCTTCGGCTGCTTCTTGATAGCTCTTGTAGAGACTACCTGCCTTACCTGCGTTAATCATGTATTCGCCGTAGTTCTCGTCATAGCTCATCGACTCGTCATCGGCGGTGATAACAGCCTCTTTGGCCTCGCTGACGCCGCCTGCCCAACAGTCCTCGAGCAAGATAGCCTGTTGTGCCAAGTCCTCAACGATACCCAACAGATAGACAGCCTGCGCGTGAGTCAGATTAGCTGCGTGCGGCTTACCGGTACCGATAGTACGGCCGTTGCTCTCCACTGTTTCAAACAACAGATACTCAGCGGCATGGAATCCTTTGAGCGCATAGCCCAGTTTATCGCCGACGTAGGCACCGCCTTCTTCCTCGATGTTAGCCATTTGTTCCGCGTTGTTCAGCAGCGCGTTCATGGCATTGAAATCCAATGGCCACGAGTCGATATGCGGATCGATATTGTGTGCCGCAGCCGGACCGTAGAGGAAAGCCTCGCTCTGCTCCCAATACTTACGCATAGCACGCCACGACTCGCAAGCCTGCGTCATCAGCGCGCTGTAGTCCTTGCCTGCCTCAACGGCCTCAAGAATCTGCTCGCACTGACCCAACAGAATGATTCCCTGGTCGGCCATTCCGCTGTAGGTAGCTACAACGGTGTTGTTTACGTAAGGAGTCATCGCCTTCTGCAATGCTTCCTCTTTCTTGCTTGTTACTTCGGTTCCACGTTCTCCGCATGCTACCATGCTGATGGCGCATGCTGCACATAGTGCTAATTTTGTAATCTTTTTCATACTTAAAATTGTTAAACTGTTATATTGTTAAAACGTTAAATTGTTATAGTTGATAAAAACCGGCATAGACGATACCTACGGCGAACTGCGGTTCGTCATTATACAGTTTTCCGCGCGAACCGTCCGCACGCGTTCCGTGTTTCAAAATACCGTAAGAGAACTCAGCTTTCACACCAATTTGCTTGATGGGGAAATAATTGATTCCGACCGCCGCACGATGTCTTCCGCACCATGAGTACATGTCGGTTGGTTTGCCATCATATCGGAACATTGAGTCGTAATAATCGTATCGAGCAAACAGATAGAACTGTTGTTTATCAGCCAACACTTGGCTGATGTTAAAGAAATCATATCCAA
>JAEEHO010000004.1 GCA_016280845.1 Paludibacteraceae bacterium
AGGAAGACGATAGTAAGAACCCCACATGTCCATGTCCTTTGCAGGGAGACTCCATTGAGATAACCTTGACGGCTTATGTGGGAGCAGATAACCACTGTGATAGTGTTCGTGTGGACACTATCGTTGTGCCGAATATACTGACTCCGGACTCCATCCGTCGAGTGGATACGTGTTCTACTAATCTTCCCGTTTCATTTGATGGCAAATTATACTACGAAGATACAATCGCTGTGCATCCTCACAAGAACATCTTCGGTTGCGACTCCTTACTTTGGCTCTATTTGAACGTGTATCCTGATGCTCCGGATCGTTATATACACGACTCCATATGTTCCGACTCTGTCGCTACAATTGCAGGGTTTACCTTCAACGAACCTATTGTCAATCATAGGATCAATCTTGAGACCATTCATGGGTGTGACAGTATAATATTTTATACACTGACAGTCAATGAGCGTTTGCAGGCAACGGTTGACCGGATGCCTTATGCATGTGCCGACGACGAGCAACTCTATGTCTCTTTCGATATCGCAGCCGGAGTATATGACAGTCTCGAGATAAGGTTCAATACACCCGAACTGCGTGACACAATGATATATGACCCGAGTGTGGTATCGGTCTCTATCCCTTACCCGTCGGATATTGCGCCGGGGCATTATCAGGCCACTATACGTTTCCATCAGTTCTGTTGTGGTATCTACGAGGAAACACGCGATTTCGATATCCGCTATCGCAGTTCTATCGTGGAGCAGAAGTGGAACGATGTGCTCTCCCTGTTGAGCCCGAAAGCCAATGGCGGCTTCGAGTTTACTGCCTTTCAGTGGTACAAAGATGACGCGCCGCTTTTGGGAGAGACCAAGTCTTATCTCTACCAACCCCTGGATATGGACGCTACCTACTATGTAGAGCTTACCCAGCCGGACGGCTCTGTGGTTGCTACTTGTCCGATTCAGCCTGTTTATCATGAGCAGCAGACGGCGTTCCCGACTATCGTATCGGCTGGCCAGCATCTGCCGATGTATATGGAGCATTCCGCTACCATTTGGTACTATACCATCTCTGGTCAACTCTATAGCACCTTCTCCCTTCCGCAGGGTTATACCTCGCTTTCGATACCGGGTCAAAGTGGATCATATATCGTTAAATCCGTCAATTCAGAGGGGGAAACCCAGGCTCAAGTCATGATTGTTCAATAATTAATAGTTTGTTTGGTTTATGAAGAATCGCTTATATTTGTTTATCCTATTAGTCATGGTGAGCTTCTCGCTCCCCGCAAAAGCTGTCAAACAGTACACGTGTGATTTCGAATCTCCTGAAGATCGTGCTCGTTGGACATTGAATCCTGTAGGCAAGAATATGACCTTGCCCAATAAATGGTATTTCGGAAATTTGGGAAATAACGACAGAGACGGGCAGTATGGACTCTACATATCTAACGACGGAGGAGAATCCGCTCGTTACACCAACAAGGGGTGCTGGGTCTTTGCTTATGACACGGTGTCTCTCGATCATCTTACCGCCGATTCGGCCTATTATACCATTACCTTCGACTATGTCGCTATGGGTAATGTCGCAAGTGATTTCGACGGACTATACTTGTTGTGGATCCCTATGACGGACAATAATGGCGATTCTATTGATATACAATCTGCTATTCTGCAGCAAGAAAAGAAACCAGCAGAATACGATGACTATGTCCGATTGCTTCAACCGACCTCCGGCAGTACGTATCTCAACGGAACTTCCACTTGGCGTCAGTGTGCCCACCGATTATCCGGTAAATCTTGCGACGGCAAACCGCATTATCTGGCTTTTGTATGGGCTAATGGCAGTAAGATCATGCAGCAACCGGGAGCTAAGTTAGACAATATATCTATCACCAACAATATCGTTTGTAAAGCGCCCGACTCCTTGTATGTATCCACGAGCGGAACAACTGCTAATGTATCCTGGGTTGGAGAGGCGCAGAGTTACGAACTCTCTGTCTATTCCTATGAGACACAAACGTGGCTCGGACCGATGATCGTTGAGGGAACACAAACAACGGTTTCCGGTATTCCTGTCGGCCAGGCGGACTTTATTGTTCGCTCGGTGTGTGAGGATAATATCTATAGCCTAAAGACTATCCTCTCTAAACTCATTTACTATCCGGACCAATTATGTGTGGATTACCTCAACTTAGATAATGCCATCTGCTATGTTAATAGTGAACCACCTGCCAGTACATTAGATTTTGATGCTTTCCGGATAGTACGGCCTGTTGATAATGGACCATCTAATATATCTAGCCGCCATGTGGTCCATTTCGATCGAGAGGAAACAGATCCTCGCACGGGAGGTATGGCTAAGACTATTCCGGATGGAGAACTGGCTTCTGTGCGGTTAGGCAACTGGGATATAAATAATGAGGCAGAACGTATCGATTTTTCTTTTGAAGTTGATGCAATTGAGCATCCGATACTCTTGCTCAAGTATTTGCCTATCTTGGAGGCTCCTGACCATGAACGTAACCACAATCCGCGATTCAAACTTGAACTCTTTCATAACGGGGAATCCATAGGCGAATGTGGCATGGCCAATTTTAGTGCAGATGATGTGCTCAACAAAGAGAAAACCGCACTTTCTGATAGTGCTAAGGCGC
>JAEEHO010000054.1 GCA_016280845.1 Paludibacteraceae bacterium
ACATCTGCTTGTGGTAATCATACAATTCTTCGGAATCCATCATTCGGTAGTTGCCGAACAACGGTTGACTGCCACCGGCTCTTGCGCGCAGAGTGACATGCGGTTTCTGATTGAATTTGCCCTGCTTAGTCGTAATAACAATAACGCCATTTGCGGCGCCGTAGATACCCGCAGCACCTGGATCCTTGAGAACCGAGACGGTCTCTATGTCATTGGGATTGAACGCACCGCCGATAACTCCGTCCACCACATAGATTGGCGCAACGCCGGAACTGATGGAATTGAGTCCGCGGATAATCATTTCAGCAGACGAACCGGGTTGTCCGGTAGAGGTGATCACTTGCAAACCGGCCACTTTGCCTTGCAGCATAGTACCTAAGTCGCAGGTAGTCACGTCGGTAAGTTCATCGGCAGAGAGCGTAACAATCGCAGAATTGATGTCTGCTTTGTTTACCTCGGTATAACCGAGAGAGACTGTTGGTTCTTGGGATTCAATAATAGAATCAGCAACATTGATTTCCGCGTTTGCAGACACAGCAAACGCCAATGATAAGAAGATTGTTTGAATTCGTTTCATTTATGTAATTAAATATACCCTATTGCGGATTTGTTTTTCACTTACTGCGCATAAAAAAACATAAAAGCCAGTGCCCTCATGTTTCCCAATCGGGTGCAAAGGTACAAATAATTATCGACATGCACAAGCTTTTTGGAAAAAAAAAACATTTTGCTCGTATTTAGGCTTTTTTAGTGTTTCGATTCAGTCAAAAGAAGACGCCTTACCTCTGCGCAAGGTCTGCGCAAGGTCTGCTAATTCAGACACGTATGAGATACGTGTGAGATACGGATAAAATGCACATACTAAAAGTCAGGCAATAGACGGATAGAACCATAAAAAAAATCCGTCTGTTCAGCGACAGACGGACTCTTTATGTATCTTATGGTATTTATTGTTTTCTGATTTAGTAATGTACCTTTGTTTTTAATACCTGATCTTACCTTTTTTACCTTTTTTATTACCCTTTGCCTTTTGTTAGTTTTTACCTTCAGTTACCTTACCTTAAATACCCTTAGATTGTTTTACCCGCGGATTGCGGCTTGCAGTTGAGCGATGTGTTGCCTCATTACCGGGTCGTATTCCAACTGTTCTTTGACGTGGGTGATGGAATGAAGCATAGTTGCGTGCGTTCTGCGACCCATTTGGAAGCCTATTTCAGAGAGCGAGCACTCGGTTAATTCTTTGCTTAGATAAGCTGCAACATGTCGTGCCTGAGTGACGTCTCTGCTTCGGTTTGGTGCCGTGAGTGCCTTTTCCTGAATATTGTAGTGGGCTGCTACGGCGACCATCACATCGTGTACTGTTGTTCGTCGAGGTTGTATGACAACCAGTCGGCTAACCACTTGCTCTGCCAGTTGTAGGTCAATTTCCTTTTCCGTTAGCGTTGAGTGAGCGAGGAGCGATGCCAAAATGCCTTCGAGGTCTCGAACCGAATCGTGTACGTTCTGCGCTATGAAATCCACCACTTCGTCTTTCAGTTGAATTCCATCGCGCCTCATCTTGCTCCGCAGTATATCGTGCCTTAACTGGTAGTCGGGTCGTGTTATCTCCGCTGAGAGTCCCCATTTGAAGCGCGTCAGTATTCGGTCTTCGATATCCTTGAGCTCTATAGGCGGCCGGTCGGACGTTAGGACGAGTTGCTTTCGGCTTTGTTGGAGATAGTTGAATATATGGAAGAACGCGTCCTGTGTTCCTTTCATTCCCGCAAAGTACTGTATATCATCAACGATGAGCACATCCACCGATTGATAGAAATTGAGGAAGTCCGGAATTTTATTCGCTCGGCAGGCATCCTGGTATTGCAGTTTGAAAGTGTTCGCACTAACAAACAGAACGCGTGCATGTGGGAGCGTAGCGCGTACGTAGTTGCCGATAGCGTTAGCCAAGTGGGTCTTTCCTACTCCGCTGCCACCATAGATGAAGAGCGGGTTAAAGGCTGTGAAACCAGGCTGTTTGGAAACTGCGATGCCGGCAGTACGCGCGAGCTTATTAGGTTCACCCGCGATGAACGTATCAAACGTGTACTGCGGATTCAGTTGCGGATCAAACGAATTAGCGATATTCTTTTGCGGCATCGGCTGAACCGGATAAGCGGCAGCCGTCGTTTGCTGTGCATTAGAAGGAACAGAGGTTCCCATGCCGGAAGTGGCATCGATGAGCACACGATATTCTAGACGCGTGTTCTGCCCGAATACGCGCAGGATAGTAGCCGACAAGAGGTCGATATAATTCTCCTCTATATATTCTGCTACAAATGACGATTTGACCTGCAAAACCAAAGTGCAATCTTCATATTGCAATGGCACAATGGGCGCAAACCACGTCTGGTAGGCGCTACTTGTCAAGTTGTCGGCCAAGATTGCCAAACACTTGTTCCATTGTTGTTGCAGATTTTGTGTCATATTGTCATCAAAAAATACATTTCACTACTCAAAAAGTGCGAAAATCGAGTGCAAAGGTATAACAAATTTTTGAATTGACCAAATTTAATAACAATCAGCAAAAAATGAGATATTTGTAACTGCCGCATTATTAGGGAGTTAAGTATAAACATTTAATAATCAAATAGTTACAAGATTGAGCGATACATAATTTGTTGATTTATAGCAGGTTTGATTTTTACAATACCTTATTGCGTTTTTATATAAAAAAAGTCCGTAACACTCATATTCTGCGGGTGTTACGGACTATTGAAAATAATTGTTATTTATACTAATTACAAATAAAAAACGATGGTTTTTATTATTAGTATTCAACAAAAAGTTTATCATTTATCTTTTTTGCCGAAGACGGAAATATGAACGTATCGACTCGGGCGTGCTTTGATGTCGGTGAGCAGCGAATCGGCCGATACGACAGTGGCATCGATATGCTTGTAGAGCGACTTGTCATAGAGCAGTTTGCCGAGTGTTCCTTCGGTGGAACGAGCATCTGTAATAAGGCCGTTCACATTGTCCACAGCCTTATCTACGCGCGCGAAAGTGGCCGGAATGTCGGTCGATTTGAGGCTGGCGGAAACGGCATTGAGATTAGCCATAGCCGTATCGGCATTGTTGACGATAGCGGGCACCTGTGTGCGCACGATATGCTTAAGGTCGGACGAAACGCCCGTAAGATCATTTGTCACGCGATTGACGTTCTGGAGTGTCGATTTGATATGATTACCCGCCAATTCGCCTTTCAATTGCAAAACAAGCGAATCGATATTGCCTACAGCATCGTTAACATGCGCCAGTAACTCGCCCTGCACGCTCTCCATCAGACCTGGCACATAGACAGTAGGCAGGGAAGAGCCATGAGCGATGGCCGACGATTGATGATCCATAGCCGATTGCTCTTTGCCGGCAGGCAACTGCAGCTCGATAGCCATGCCGCCGAGCAGTCCATCGGAGATAAGCGCCATCTGTGTACCGGTAGGCAACACTATGTCGCGATTGATAGAGATATCAACAGTAAAAGCGCTGTCGGCGGTAAAATCGTAGTCGATATTGTCCACTTGTCCTACCTTGTAGCCACGGATAAGCACAGCGGCCTGTTCCTCCAGACCGTGGATATTGTCAAAACGGCCGTGATAGGAGTTGGTAGAAGAAAAGATATTGACACCTTTCAGAAAATTTAATCCAAAGAAAAGCAGGAAAAGGCACACAGCGGCCAAAACGCCCACTTTTATTTCACGAGCATATTTCATTATAGTTGAAAGTTGATTTAGTTACTTTTCGAATTTGGTAATCCAGCAGTCGGGGAAGAGGGTTTGCAGTTCCTGCTGCTTGCGTAGCGCCTTGCTGCGATTTGGAGTGACGATGGCGTAGTACTTGTAGAGATCGCCCACCTTGCGGCACTCGCACGGCACACCTTTCAGTTTCGGATCATTGGGATCCAGTTGCACGCGCGAAGCGCATATCTGGAGCGCATAGTATGTAACGGTGGCCGGTCGTTGCTCTTGCGGCTTCGGCTGCGGTTTCGGCTGCGTATTCTCCTGCGGCCGGGTAGCATCGGTATTCGTATTGACATCTTCTCTCACTTCTGTCGACAGAGCCTCGTTGGCCTGCTTCTGACATCTTGCGTAGTATGTTGCGAAAGCCTCAACCAGTCCGTTAGACATCACATTCATAGCGGAATCGGTATTAAGGAAAACCTCCTCGGTCGGATTGCTAATGAATCCCATCTCGAAGAGGATACTCGGACAAGCAGACTTGAGGAGGACCCAGAAAGATGCTTGCTGCACGCCGCGGTTGTAGCGTTTGAGATGGCCGACGAACTTGTCTTGAACCATCGAAGCGAACAAAAGCGACTGGTCCATGTAGTTGTTCTGCAACAACTCGAACATGATATATGAATCGACCGAGTTGGGATCAAAGCCATGATAAGTGGTTTTATAGTCCGCCTCCAGTTTCATCACGGCGTTCTCACGCATAGCGACATCCAGGTTTTTCTCCGCCTTTTCCGTTCCGAGGATGAAGGTCTCCACGCCACGTGCATCCTTCAGATCTGAAGCGTTGGCATGGATAGATATGAATAGATCGGCATTGTTCTTATTAGTAATATCCGCGCGATCCTGCAACGGAATGAAGACATCAGTGGAACGGGTGTAAACCACTTTCACTTCGGGGTATTGTTCGTTAATCAACTTACCCGTTGCTAATGCCAAACGCAAGTTGAGGTCTTTCTCATAGGAGAAGGAGCCGACAGCTCCCGGGTCTTTTCC
>JAEEHO010000055.1 GCA_016280845.1 Paludibacteraceae bacterium
AGGAAAATCCGGGATGCTGGATTTTTACGAACGTAGCAAAAGATAGTCCATTCCCGAACATAGAGGTTTATCGTGGAGATCCGAACAATACACGTGTGCTCCATGTGCGCTCCTATAATTCCAATAGCGGTAGTGGTATCCATTCTATAGCAGTAGCACCGGCGGTTAATGGTCGTCTGCAAGATTTGTTGTTGTCGTTCGATGCGCGTCCTTGGAATGGAAGTGGAAGTGCAGGTAGTGGCAAGAAGTTGTTCATAGGAACAATGGCTGATCCTACTGACCCGACTACTTTTGTTCTGGCAACTGCATGTGTGATTCCTTCGTCTAACAGTTTCAAGCACTATGAGATAGCATTGGGCGATTTCGATTTGCCGTACGATTATCTTGCTTTCACTTCCGGTTTAGGAGGAATGATTTATCCGATGGATAATGATTTCTACTTGGATAATGTGAAGCTGAAAATGCTTACCGCTTGTCACGCACCGGATTTGAAGGCTTCTGAGATATCATATCGATATGCTAAGTTGGATATCATTCCGGCTAATGACGAATATTCTACGTGGGAGATCGTAGCCGTTGCTGATTCGATATATAATCAGTTTGTCGATATCAGTACCTATTTGGATACGGTTAGCAGTGTGGTTACTACAGATAATGTTCAGGCGACGGTTTCAGGGTTGGAACCTGCTACAATATACCATATCTATGCGCGTACGGCTTGCGGCGGCAAAGAAGGTTATAGTGAGTGGAGCAGAAAACCGCTTGTGATTCGTACACCATACTACTACAAAGATGAGTACTTCTTCGGATTCGAAAAGAACGAACCATGGGAGCGTAGTACCAATTCGTCGAGCGATGATTATTATATCCATCCGGCATTGGTAACCGGTTATGGTTCATTAGGTGCAGAGGTCACGGGTTATAATTATTACCCATATGGTTGTGAGAACATGGAGTCTTACTTGTTAGCTCATACGGGTACAGGCGCATTGGCGATGAATGCTGCCGGCAACTACTATGGCGGATACGTTATTCTCCCGCCGATTAACGAACCTAAGGATCGTTCATTCGAATTCAAGGCCCGTCCGGCTGCTCTGCGTGCAAACACAATGAAACCGGTAAGTTCCCATGACGCTACTATTGAAATAGGTACTATTGATAGATACAAGGGCTTCGAGACCTATCAGTTGCTGGCTACCGTTGATATCAGTAAACTGAATAGCGGTATAGAGGCTACAGATGCAAACAATTATCTGTTCAACTTCTATACCCTTGATCTGGATGCTGCCACTATGGAAACCAAGCAGTTGGTTCTCCATATGCCGAAGCAACCGGAGAAGGTGGCAAGTATCTATATCGATGATGTGACTCTCGGTGAGCCTAAAGGCTTTAGTCTTGTGTCGTTTAGCACAGTATCTGCCGGAAGTAACCAAGCTCTAATAGAGTGGAAAAACTTGGGTGGACCGTGGAATCTGTACGTAATATCACAAAGCGGAGATACTATTGCTGATTATTATGATTTGCATACTACCTCACAAGTGGTAGAGAATTTGGATCCGCAGACGGAATATATAGTTGTATTGGAAGCTGCTGATGTTCCGGACGGAATAGCCTATACTACGTCCGCTTCTCGTCGCTTCACGACTATATGTGAGGCGCAAGAGCCAAGTGCCAATACGGGTGACTTCTATTGGAATTTTGATGATGCGTCTGGATGGGAAGCTAATGATGTTCTTGAGGACATCGAGTCGGATTCGTTGTATTTCAAGCCGGAGTGCTTTACTGTCGGTGTACCATATGCAGTTCCTGTTAACGGTTACCAATGGCTGGTTCAGCGTAAGGGCTACAACTATCAAGCAGAAGCAACGAGTGGATCTAAGTATGCTGACTACGAAGTTGGTGTCAACAATAGTAACGCGTTGCGAATCTTTACCGACAAGGAACATCTCGGTTCGTATCTTGTATTGCCGGAACTGAATTGTGACCTCAGTACAATGATGATTGAGTTCTATGGACGTTGCTTTGCTAATTATTACGAGTCTGCTGCTGCGTCTAATCGTGGTCAGGTGGTAGACGCTTCATATCTTGGTGCATCATATAGTCGTTCGTTAGTTGTCGGTACGTTGGATTATCCGAATGATTTCAGCACGTTGGAGGTAATAGATACGCTTACGTATAGCAAGACGCACCTGAACGCTCCTACCAACGTGAATGACGACCCGAATGGCATGCGCTATTGGGAGAAGATGCAATTACCTCTTACGGGAGCAAAGGGCAGATATATCGTGTTGTTCCAGCCGTCAGAAGGTCTGTTCTTCTTGGATGAACTGAGCATCAAACCGATTGATAATACATTGTTTGCGCCTACGTCTTTGCACGTGGATGCTATTACGGCTACTTCTGCAGAGTTGAAGTGGAATGTTCATCATCCGACCTTGTCTTCAGTGGTTGTTATTCTCGATGCAACGGGTAATACTGAGATCATTCGTGACACGGTAGATGGCAATACCTATTCTGCAAGCGGTCTTAACGGAGGTACGTCCTATCAGTGTTATGTTTATCAGACTGATATGACTCGCAATAGCCAGTTGTCTGCTGCAGTTCATTTTGCTACTGAGTGTGTAACTATCACACCTGCATATACGTGTGGTTTCGAATTGGGAGACGGATGGAGTTTTGTACCGGACCAGGATATTCAGTCCTCTATCCAATCGTTGTGCTGGACCTATGGTGATGCAGCTAAAAACGCATGGACCCGTTCGTATGATGCCGAGAATATCAGTAATAATGAGAAGTATGCATATGCTCATTCCGGGTCGTATGCGGTGTTCTTGAATGGAACGCGTAGTTCTTCTACGATTTACCAACCGTACATCGCTATGCCGGCAATGGATATTGCAGCTTACGACACATTGCAAGTCTCCTTCTGGATGCGACCGGCAGAAGTGAATGCTTCTACCGGACAGGTTACGGAGGCATACACGGGCGGTAGTTATTCCAAGTCAATCATCGTGGGTACGATGACCGATCCGAATAATGTTTCTACTTTCGTTCCGATTGATACAATCACGTACGATGGCCTGTTGTCAATGAGCGCTATGGCTACAGAGGCTAACGATTATCTCTATCAGTATGGAAGGGTTAGTTTGGCTGGTGCAACCGGTCCGTATGTGGCATTTATGACTTCGTTCCGTGAGAAAGGTTCTACAACCAACAAGAATCGTGATTGTATCTTCATGGATGATATATCTTTCTCTCGTCGTCAGGATTGCGAGACTCCGGTAGGTCTCAGCTATGTCCAAATCGGAGCCGAGTTTGCTACGCTGAGTTGGAAGGACGATGAATCGGATGCTGCATACATTCTGCAGGTATCTCCTGATATCTATTTCTCAGATCCGGCAGATATGATCTTTAACGACACAGTCCGTGCTAATAGTTATACAGTAACAGGTTTGCAGGGTACGACTCAATATGCTTGGCGTGTGAAGCGTATCTGTGAGAGTAAGATTAGCGAGAGTCTGTTCTCAAAGAAAGAGTCCTTCACAACAGCACGTGCCCCGTACTATTTGGAGACGTTTGACACGCTTCCTTTGGATGGATACTGGATGTGTGGCTCGGCCCAGGAAAAGGATGTCCTTGACAAAGCCGTTGCTATTGAGCAGAAATCTAATCAGTGGAACTTCTACCGTGACACGAGCGTTATCGCCATGTCCACTCCGCACTATGTGGTTCGTGGTTATGCAGATAATTACAACTGGCTGGTATCTCCGGTCTTCTACATACCCGAAAATGATAGTGTTCATTTGTCGCTTGATTTGGCTCTGACATCTTGTAATACATCTGATAATCATGATGTAACAACCACCGCTGCTACATCAAGAGATATACGTAATGATTATAGTTTCCATATCATCGTTTCAACTGATGCTGGCAAAACGTGGAAGAAAGAGAATATTATTGCAAAGTGGGATAGTATGCAACTGCTTGACATACCTGCTGTGGCTACCAATTTCCGCTATAGTCTCGCGCGTTATGCGGGCAAGAGCATCTGCATAGGTTTCTATCGTCAGGCCGAAACAAAGGCTCCTACCGGAATCGCTATCCATTTGGACAATTTCCGTTTGGGTTATTTCGACAAGATAGAGGAGAACTATCCGGTTTGCCGCTATGAAGACTTTACATGGCATGGTACTACTATCTCAGGCAATGATATGCAGCCTGGTGTCAATACGTATAGCGCATTGCGTTTTGCATCGGATGCGGAGTCGCAAGCAGGTGTGCATGATACGGTTAATGAATTGAACTTGGATGTGATTTCTATCCCTGAAACCGTTTTTGAAGAGACTATCTGTGAGGGATCAACATACACGGACGAGAATTTCCAAGGGAAAAGCGCCGGCATGAAGTATCAGCGCAAATTGCTATCTGTTCATGGATGCGATAGCACTATTATTCTTCAACTCCATGTCACCCCGCGTTCGTATGCTGAGGAAGAACAGGCCAATATTTGCCCGGGAGATAAATTTACTTGGAAGGGTAAGCAGTACGACCGCGCGGGTATCTATCGCGATACCACTGTATCTGCAGCCGGTTGCGATAGTATTGAGACGCTGGTTCTTATGTACCACACTACAGATGAGGATACTATATACGCTGCTACTACAATAACAAAGGATGATCTGCCGTTTACATATACAAATGCGGAACATCCGTACGCTATAGGACAAGCCCCGATATTCTATCCTGCAGG
>JAEEHO010000056.1 GCA_016280845.1 Paludibacteraceae bacterium
ATCTCCAATTAGGCCGGCAACCTACTGACCATTTTCTATTTCGTCACTAGGTTGGTGACGATTTTGAAATTGCAGAAGGTTCGGCAATTGCTATTGTCGATTGTGAATTATCGGTTATGACCGATGAATCTGCATCTAACATGTCTCTAGTATTAATTCTTTTTGTTAATCAAGTTGACTACTACTTTGACCATGATATCCTTCTCTTCCGTTCGGCTCTCGGCAATCATGAGCGTGAGAGCAACCAACGTGTTATCCGCAATACGTTTGTGCCCTTCCTGAGTATAAAGAATGCCGTTACGGTCCATAAACCACAAGAAGAGTGTGGCTGCTATGCGCTTATTACCATCGGAAAACGAATGATTCTTCGTTACCAGATACAACAACATAGCCGCTTTCTCCTCAACGCTGGGATACAACTCTTGCCCGCCAAAAGTCTGGTAGATCTGACCTATACTGCTCTTGAACGAATCGTCCTTTTCGTTACCAAACAACCAGCTCTCGCCAAACTTATCCTTAAGCGAACGAATAGCTTCCATAGCGTTCTCGTAAGTAGCATGGAATCGCTCTTTATTCTCAGTATCACTTATAGCCAAACGTTGGTAGTCATAATCATCCAACGTGTCAAGCGCGTACGTATAGTCCGTCACCACCTTCACCAAATCGCGCGCTTCGTTGGTAGTCAACGCTTCCGTTTGCATGGTCTGCTGCAGCACTCCGACTAATTGCTTGAGTTCTTCGTACTGCTTAATTTGCATGTTGGTACGTACAGCATAACCCTTGATCAAAAAGTCCTTGAGCACCTTGTTAGCCCATTGGCGGAATTGTACACCGCGTTTGGATTTAACACGATAGCCGACGGAGATGATAACATCCAACGGATAAATCGGCACAGGCTTCTTCACTCCATTAACGTGTAAAAAATGCACGTTATTCTCACGAGGCAATTCTCCATCTTTGAATACATTGATAATATGGCGGCGAATATTTGATTCTTCTTTGTCAAACAACTGCGCCATTTGGTTGGTTGTCAACCATACAGTATCCTGCTCCAACTTGACTTGGAGTTGGATACTATTGTCCGGAGCCGTGTAAATCTCTATACCGGATTGTGGAAGGCTATGTGTGTTGGTTGTCATCATTGCATGCGTTACGTTGGGGGCCCCTGTTGACCTTTGCCGGTGCAAAGGTACGATTATTTTTGCATATATGCAAGAAAAAGATGCCAAATATAACATTTTTTCCTAAACGACACAAAAAAAGCGACCGGAGTCGCTTTCAATTCACAATTAATAATTTACAAGATTTTCGCTTGCCGAAAATAATCGTTCGAGCAAAGCGAGATAAGAATCTACAAATTACAAAAGGACCCCGGAATAGAAACACCTGCATCAACAGCAGGTGCTCTTTGTCAACAGGAAGAATGCGGTCTGTATTCATCGTCTCAGTAGGTCTTTGAGTTGGATTTGCGGATTGCGGTACTGGCGCTCCTTGCACGTCTGGAGGCCATTGGTGGTGAAAGCCTGCTGCGAGCAAGCATGGACACACGCGAGGCAGACGGTGCAGTTGTTGCCGGTGACGGCTGTCTGCTGATTTCCGGCGGCAGACGGCTGAAGGGTGATATTGTCCATCGGGCAGACGCGGGTACAGATGCCGCAACCGGTGCACTTGGCGGGATTGACCTTCGGACCCATGCAATGGATCATGCCTCGTGTGACTGCCGGACGGCCGAGAAGCCATGAGAGAAGGCTGAACCAACTATAATGGAGCGTGCGGCTGCCTGCCTTCAGTTCGCTGATGATCTGCTCCATGCGCGCCGGCACATATTGAAATTTCTTCAGTTGTCTGTTGGGATTGCGTCCGAAAGCAAGCGCGCTGTTATCGGGTACGCTGACCTTGTGGCTATACGCCAGCACGATACCCTTCTCGCGCAACATGCGGCGCAACGTCCAGATGCAGTTGCCCGCCATGCTGCCGCACGTAACGACGGTGAAGACATAAGAACGGGGACTGATGATGAGTCCGGATATCATAGCGGGCACAGCGGGCGGCAGATTGAAATCGTAGGACGGGAAGACCAGACCGATACGTTGTTGGTTGGTCAGATCCACGCCCGCCGCATCTACAAGCGGCATCAGCGGTTCGTTCAGAGCCTCAGCCAATTGGCGTGCAACGGCGAGACTATTGCCTGTTGCGGAAAAATAAAGTAACATTTATTTGGTCATTTATTGGACAAAAGAAGTGCAAAGGTACTACAAAAAATCCGAATATGCAAATAAAAATCTTGTAAACTTCGCAAAAAAGTTGCTTTATATTTGCATATATGCAATTTTTGTTGTATATTTGCAGCCGAAATACGCAACCAAACCTAAAATACCCCCAAACAAGACTATGAAAAGAATAATCATGATGGCGCTGCTGGCAGTAGTGTGGCTGGGCGGCAGTGCGGCAGAGAAAATTCAAGAACGGGTGATACTCTACCCTTCTACCGATCAAAACGGCGACACGCTAACCTTATCCGGCAAATTGTCCGTACCGACAAAAAAGAATCCCAAAGGCATTATTCTGCTGACCCACTACACGATATGTACCAACGACGAGGCGCCGTCCAACAAACTGCCCGCTGACGCCAAGTACTTCATGGAAGACTATGTGCTCGTGATACCCGACTATATCGGTTACGGTGTTACGGTGGAACGGACACACCCGTATCTGCACGGCGAGTTGGCAGCCCGCAACTGCGTGGATATGATGCTATATACGCAGCCTATTCTGGACAGCATGGCGCTAGGAATCCCCACCGACAGCATATACATCATCGGTTTCTCGCAAGGAGGCGCAACAGCTATGTGGACCCTGCGGCTGCTGGAAGAAGAGTATGCCGACCGGATACATGTCAAGAAATGTTTTGCAGGCAGCGGTCCGCACGATGTGGCCAGCACGTATGACGAAGCCATGCTGAAAGACTACGCCAGTGTTCCGGCCATCATTCCGATGCTGATAGTGGGCACGATAGAAGCGTACGGACTGAATCTGAATCTGGAGTACTTCGCCAATCCGGCGCTGTGCAACGTTTACCACAAATACATGGAGAAAAAGGACCGCGACATGATGCCTATTTATACCGCGATGCCGAGCCACAAAGTGAGTTACTGGCTGACGCCACAGGGCATGGACCGATCGCAACTGGAGACACAGGTGCTATACGGCGGACTGCTGCGGTCGAGCCTGATTCACTACAATATCTGCAAACAGGACATCGACAGTATTTGCCCAGAATGGACGCCCAAGGCGCCGCTGTATGTATTCCACTCCACCAACGATGATCTGGTGCCTTTTGTCAACTCGGCGCACCTGCAACGCTGCTACGCAGACGTAGAGACCATCCATTGGGACTTCGGCAAGTACGGCAAACACGTTCAGTCGATGCTCAAGTTTCTATCGAAAGTGCAGAAGATGCTGGAGAAAGAGTAATCCAATTCACCATACATAAGGTATCAAGCGGTAGCGGACGCGCTGCTTGTACTCGGTGTAGCCTGTCAGGTCCCGCTCGAGGACCTTTTCTTCGTTACGGATACGCACAACGATAATAGAGATATAGAGCAGCATGATCGCAAACGACCAGACAGAATTGAGCACCAGGGGCATAGCCAGGAATAGCAACAAGGTGGATGTGTACATCGGATGGCGGACAATGCTGTACAGTCCGGTGTCGATCACCTGCTGGTTGGCATGCACCACTACCGTGCGCGACAGCCAAATATTCTTGCGCATCACCTCGGCATAGAGCGCATAGCCGAACAGGAAAACACCCGTGGCGGCGTGCGTTGTCCAGTCGGGCAAGAGCAACCAGCCGAAGCGGCGATTGAGTCCCGCCACAACGAAAACGGCGATGAAGAGCAGTCCGCTCAGCGCCACCACCCATTTCTGTTCGCTCTGCTGCTCCTTGGCATTCAGCCGCATACGCAGCAGTCGGGGATTGCTATACATGAGCCACACGCCGGCGATGAACATCGGTCCGAAAAGGATACCGATAAGAAGCCACGCCTGCCAATAGGCAAACGTTCCGGCAGGAAGAAAGAGTAACAGTCCGACGACAATCAGCCCCGCAAGGAACTTCGTCAATGCTTGTAGAAATAGTTTCGGTTTCATGATTCATGTGTTTCATAGTATTTGTTTATTGTTTCAAAAAAGTAATTGTGCGAGGTAATCAGCCCCGCACAACTGTACGGATTAATCCCGGTCACCGCCGCCTTCGTCTTCCTTGATCTCCAGCGTCACCTGCTTCTTGTCACCGGTGGATATCTCAACGGCAATGTAAGCGTTGCGTTTGTCATCCTCGTTATAGGTGGCAAAATAGAACGTCTGAGTCTCTACGATACCGGCATCGCTGGGTTCCAGATCCTCAGGCGACTTCAGGTCAAAGTGTGCCACACCCTTAGCGTTGGTGGTCTGTACATCCTTGGCATTGCTCTTATAGTAGGTTGTACTCTCTCCAAAACCATTGTCGTTGAATCGATAGACTTGCACACCTTTCAGCGGTTGTCCGTCCTTAACAACAGTCACATTCACAGTGGCTTCCACCTTGAAGCCCACACAGGCAGTTAGCAGTACGGCTACCACGGCCGCCAGCAAAATACGAAGTTTTTTCATAGGTCTGATTATTCATTAAAACGGGTTGTTGTCATCGCGGTTAATGTAGAAGATATACGGAGTCTCTACACGTCTTGCATGGAACTCAATCATGGCGTATTCTTTCGCTCCGGCAGTTACCGCTACATGGATGGTATAGACCTGATTGGCCTCGCCGCTTTGCGGAGAGAAGGTCAGCCAGTCTTTGTCCACCGTAGCAGTCCAAGGCCTATTGCATTGGATGGTGAACGTGGTGTCTGACACGCCGGCCAACGGAACAACCATCGGATTCTCGGAAACAGTCCACTGTGCTGTGAAAGTGCCGTTCGGATATCTCCAAATTACTGTAGGAGACAACTCTGCTCTCGTACCGCCGGTAGCGACACCCACTTCAACATGAAATGCGTCGCTCACAGGGAGTGCATCCACTTCGTCGTGCGACAGTTTCGCCTGCATCGGTTCCCAAAGAGCAGCAAACACATCATCGTAGTTCTCGTCGTCATTCCATTTCAATGTACCGTAGTAACCGAAGGTCTCTGCTTCTCCGGTGTTCTTAAATCCCTTGTCTGTGAGGTATTGTTCAAAGATAGCCTTGTCTGCGTCAGAATTTTGCGCATACCACTCCGCCTCCAAAATACCTAAAAAATACTCTTTCTTGGAATAATTTCTACAGGAAGACAATAATGCAACACTTATTGCAAGGCAGCATACCACTGCCGATACAAATAATTTTTTCATACTTGTGTTTTTTTTTGTGATTAGATTAGATTTATTTTATCGCTTGATTTATTGGCGCTCAATAATTACGAACCAATAATCATCCGGGAAATTAACGTTCTCGAAATAGATTTTTCCGTCACCTTTCTCACCGGCAGCTACCGATACCTGAATGGTATAAGTCTGGTTGGCTGCGCCTTGAGTGGGAGATACGGTAATCCAGTCTTTAGTGGTGCTGGCGGTCCATGATTGATTGCACGAGAGAGGGAAAGAGAGTTCTCCGCCTTCCAACGAAACTTGTAGCGTAGTCGCTTCGCAATTCCATACTATTTCGTTCGCCGACGGAGTCTTCTGCTTGGTCAGTATGGTAGGAAAGTTGGACATAAAGAAAGTGGTGGTACCACCCAGCTCCATGTTGTCGCCATTCACCCGAACATTCAACTTAGTTTTCTGCTCGTCGTCCAATTCCACCCAAGTCTTGCCATCGGGACATGTCCAACTCACAATGTTAGCCGAAACACCTTTCGATGTGCTCACTTTGGATTCCGTGAAAGTAACAGTCACTCTTTCGTTGTCTCCGACAAGATTGACCAATTCACCGATCCAACTGCCTTGGGCTGCGGTTTTCACACGCTTTATCTCGTCAGCATATGGATCTTTGTTGTTTCGTTCGCAAGATGTAAAAAACAATGCAGCTACCGCCATCAGCGTAGCTGTGAAAATCGAAAATGTCTTTTTCATAATTTGAGATTTATTAGTTAATTAAGGTTAATCATTGTTGTTTTATTTGCATCATTTTAAGGAGATTGATATGCAAATGTGCGGCAAAGATACTCATATTATTTGACATATGCAAGTATTTGTACAAAAAAATAAATCATTTTCAGCATTTTATTAAAAATTACTATCTATTTGCACATATTCAACTGCCAGGTACTTCCAACACCATGCAGTCCTCTGCCATTCAATTGCTGCATTAATTATGCGTTTATGCGTACATTGACTATTATTTTTGCACAAAGTCTTGCACATTCCAAAAAATTGTAGTAATTTCGGACTCCGCCTGCTGTGAGCATTCCCCCGAATTTACGTTCGCACTATTGTGCAAACTACAATCTTTTGCCAAATAATCTTAAATTATGCAAGCATATTTAATTTTCTTTGACAAAATCTTGCAAGTTTGAATTTTTTGTAGTAATTTTGCACGATTTTTCGGATACCGGCATGTCGGTGTCCCATTGTTTCGTATAATTAAACAACAACTATAATGGCTACACAAGAAGAAACATTCAAGAAAATCGTTGCGCATTGCAAGGAATACGGTTTTGTCTTCCCGAGCAGTGAGATCTACGACGGTCTGGGAGCCGTATATGACTATGGCCAGAACGGTGTAGAGTTGAAGAACAACATCAAACGTTATTGGTGGGACAGCATGACGCTGCTGCATGAGAATATCGTCGGTATAGACGCCGCTATCTTCATGCACCCGACTACATGGAAAGCATCCGGACACGTGGATGCCTTCAACGACCCGTTGATTGACAACCGTGACAGCAAGAAGCGCTATCGCGCAGATGTGCTGATTGAAGATCAGATTGCCAAGTACGACGAGAAGATTGAGAAAGAAGTAGAGAAGGCCCGCAAGCGTTTCGGCGACTCGTTTGACGAAGAGTTGTACAAGCAGACCAACGAGCGTGTGAAAGAACATATCGAGAAACGCGAAGCACTGCACGAGCGTTTCGCTAAAGCGATGAACGACAACAACCTGGATGAGTTGAAACAAATCATCTTGGACGAAGAGATCGTTTGCCCAATTAGCGGAACACGCAACTGGACCGACGTTCGTCAGTTCAACCTCATGTTCTCCACCGAAATGGGTTCCACTTCTGATGGCGCTATGAAGATCTATCTGCGTCCGGAGACAGCACAAGGTATATTTGTCAATTTCCTGAACGTACAGAAGACCGGCCGCATGAAGATTCCGTTCGGTATCGCACAGATCGGTAAGGCCTTCCGCAACGAGATTGTAGCTCGTCAGTTCATCTTCCGTATGAGAGAGTTTGAGCAAATGGAGATGCAGTTCTTCGTTCGTCCGGGTGAGGAGTTGAAGTGGTTTGAGCATTGGAAGCAATTCCGTCTCAAATGGCACAAAGCACTTGGTTTGGGCGATGAGAAATATCGTTTCCACGATCATGACAAATTGGCTCACTACGCTAACGCTGCAACCGATATCGAATTCCAGATGCCGTTTGGCTTCAAGGAAGTAGAAGGTATTCACAGCCGTACGAATTTCGACCTCAGCAGCCACGCTAAATATAGCGGAAAGAAGATTGAGTACTTCGATCCGGAATTGAACCATAGCTATACTCCGTACGTGATAGAGACTTCCATCGGTGTGGATCGTATGTTCCTGAGCGTTATGTGCTCGGCCTATGAGGAGCAGCAATTGGAAGGCGGAGACACCCGCGTAGTGCTTCACTTGCCGCCGGTATTGGCTCCGGTGAAGGCTTGTATCATGCCGCTGGTTAAGAAAGATGGTCTGCCAGAGAAGGCACGCGAGATCATGAACGAGCTGAAGTTTGACTTCAAGGTGGCTTACGATGAGAAAGACTCTATCGGTAAGCGTTACCGCCGTCAGGACGCAGTGGGAACACCATTCTGTATCACCGTGGATCACGACACAGAGAAAGATGGTTGCGTAACCGTTCGCTATCGCGACACAATGACTCAAGACCGCGTTAAGATAGAGGACTTGCACGAGATCATCCGCAAGGCAACCGATGCCAAGGAACTCTATCGTAAGATTGTCGGTGACTCGTTTGAAGACACAGAAGAGTAAACAAGAGATATATTGATGCAGTGATGCATTTTGGAGGGCACGGCAATGCCATAGCCCAGAAGGAGTAGCCCGGGGGGGTAATACTCCTTCTTTTTTTTGTAGATTAAGTTGGCGTACCCTCTTGTTTTTCGTTTCTAAAATGCCTTCTATTTGCATTTTCCCAAGTTGCAAAATTATAAAATATTACTAATCAATGTTTTATGCTTTTCATTTTCCCAAGTCTAGAATTTGGTTACTCCGAAAAAAAGCAGTAATTTTGCACCCGATTTTGAAATTCATAATTCGGAACACAAGCATGGATTTCTAATCTACCGAACGGCGCATATATTTTTGTTGCTTCTTCAGCACACTCAACTTGTCAAACAAAATTCATAAAGTAACCATTAATTATTAATCATTATGAAAAAGATTTTATTTTTTATCGTTATCGCCGCTTTGTTTTGCGGATGTGATACACCAGAACAACTGAAAAGTGTTAGACAGAGTTTTGTAATTTTTCGTTATGTGGACGAGGAATATAAAGATTATATTATTACTGTAGATAATAGTGGCGACAATTCGCACATTATGAATGGTATATATAACTTCCCGAAACTTAAAAGAGATGAACCATATTTCGGTGGCGGAGAGACTTATGATATATGCGAATTGGCCACCGAAGAAAAAGTGATTGCTTTGCACGACCATTATTACGCCTACTATCCATATCCAAACATTCATGGAATCGGACATAAATCCGTACGAAATGGCAAATGGAAGGATATATGTGATACGAACCCATTGGAACTGCCGATATTGTGTCACGAAGGCGAAATCTATTCAGAAGGAAGATGTTTTGAAGGATTTAGTTTGGATAAAATCACGAAAAAGAAACGCGAAGAACTCACGATTGACGATATTGTAAATGCTATAAACAAAGTTATTGACGAAGGAAAACTAGATAAATATAGTGTAAAATTTAACTTTGATTAGTTCCATTCTTAAATTATGAAAAAGATTTTATATTTGTCCTTCTTGTTTTTAGGATTGTTTTTAACATCATGCAAGAATCAGAAACCACAAATCCACATCGAAAATCCGCTTATTATAACAGTAGGAGACAGTATTGTGGCTAGTGTAAGCGATGTAAATAGTGCAAGTTATAGTTACAGTAAATCGCGAAACGAATCAAAGCCAGTATTCTCTATTTCCAACGAGACGGGATTCAGTACTACTATTTATGCACTCAATCCCGGAACTGATACTTTG